>JAGQLH010000040.1 GCA_020429465.1 Candidatus Dojkabacteria bacterium
GACAATAACAAACAATACAATAGCAACTGGCAGGAAAAAGAGCAGTGGTACTATTGACCAAACCATAAGTGTAAACCAGAAGGTAATAACCCAACCAATGGCTTCCCGTACATCATTCAGCGTAGCTTTAAATCCAGTTGCATCATTTGAACCCTGAGAGGAATTCAGTGTAACACTCACAGTCGAGTAAGAAGCTTGCTCTTCAATTTTACTTTTTTGTAATTCGAGATCATTAATTTGATTCTGAATAATTTCTTTTTGATCCGAAGCATCATTAATTGACTGAAGCTGGGCTTCCTGTTGATCAATTTCACTTATAATTCGTGCAATCTCATTTTGTTTGTCATAAAGCTCTATAAACTCATACGTAATTTCATCTGCATGATCACGGACAAACTGCATATACCCATCAAGCTCCCCAATTGGTACCCGTGCTAGAATGGTTGCCGAGGTATTAGTAGCATAAGAATTGTACGTACTGGATTGGATATAACCATTAATAGTAGCTACATGTTTTGATATATCTTCGTATACTGTTCTGACATTTTCGACTACAATAGTTAATTCTCCCTGACGCTCTTGAATTCTATTTCTTTGAGCAGTTTCATCATCTTCAATAAATTCTTCTGATTTCGAATCATACAAATTTGTTGATAGGGGAGAACCAATACCACCCCCAATATATTCGGGAGAAATCTCTGAGATGACGCCATCCATTCCCATAAACTCATCCTCAAATTCTCTAACTGAATCAGTTGAAAGGTCCATCGGGGCAATAGAAGCTTGATCTTTCTCAATAAACAATCGCAACGGTTTCACGTAAAACGCAAGTAGCGGTAATAATACAAAACTAATTGCTATGATTGGTAAACCAAACTTCAAAAATGGCATAAAATAATTTTTACTATTCATTGAATCACGATAAAAAGTAGTGTGTATATCATCAGGGATTTGAGAAAAAACCACATTTTTTACACGCTGTGACTGGCTCTCAGTAGGCTCAAGAAATCGTGATAGGGTATTTAGTTGTTGGTCTATAGAATTATTGTTCATATTTATCTAATTTCCTTCGTGAATTTTTGATTACACGGTGAGAAATAACCTTAACATTTGAAATACTTTTACCAACTGCTTGCGCTGTCTCTCGGACACTAAATCCATACATATAACGAAGTTCTACAATTTCTCGCTCAAGTGCACTCATTTCTTTAAGACTTTTTGCCAATAACTCAGATTGCTCTCTCGACAACCCGCGTGATTTATCATCCGCAATTGCAACTATTTGCTCTTCCAAAGGAAGTGGCTTCCTCTCCCGATAAAAATCAATGAGTAAATTTTTTGCAATTGCATATACAAACGTTTTAAATGACGAACGCTTTTTAAATGAATTTATTTTTTCAAATGCACGAGTATAGGCTTCACTTACAATATCCTCTGCAATTTCCGCAGACGGAACTTTAAATCGAATATATTTAAAGAGTGAATTAAACGTTGCACTATACAGCTTTTCCATGGCTACAGTATCACCATTTTGAGCAGCTGTAATTAATTTCCGTTCTGACACACAAAAATATTACTAATGTAAAACAGGAACCTGTGTTTCATTATTAATGTAGACGAAATTGGTTACAAGTTATATGTGCCAATTAACTCTGCGTCTATCATAAGCCTTTGAGAAAGACCATTTTCACATGTTTGAAGGCGTAATAGGGGAGTAGAACTCTCCGAAGTGTATACCTCGACCTGGTCCGGAGAAACTACATACGATTTTGAGAATTCGAATTCATACTTTTTATCCCCGTACTGTAAATACAACCTATCTCCTTGTTGTAATTCGTCCAGTCGATTAAAGAAACCAGATTCACCATCCCTATGGGCAAATAAATAGGTTATTCCATAGCCCTGCTGCGCAATCATATCAGGTGTATATGTGTATAACCCATGTGCAACAAAGTGCTCAATAACTGGCAAATAAATAGATCTATCTCGGGGATCAATATGTATTTTTATTTCTTTATTTAAACCAATACTTGGGATTATTACAGAAAATGTCTCAGGAATTTCATATGCTTTGATTTGTTGCAAAGGAGTGTAATTTGTAGGAATCTGCGAGGTAAATAGGACAGACGTATTAGATTGAGCATCAGACTCAGCATGAACACCCAAGTGCAATCTATCAGAAAAATCTGAAAGTAAAATTAAACACAGAAAACATATTAAAATTGCAGTTAGTAATAATTTTTCAAAAACGGTTAACATATTCCGCATACCCTATAATAAATGTACTGGATTATAACAAAACATAGGGAAATATGAGATTATATAGTAAAATTTTAGTATTCGATGCTATAATTCGCTCAATTCATATCCGATAGTTAATGTCGCAACTTTCACTACTAGAAAATTCAAAAAAAATTCTTATCGTCACTCCCGATCTCCTGTCATATGATTCTATATGTTCTGCAGTCGTACTCTCAAAACTACTGACGAGACAGGGAAAAGAAGTTCAAATACTGACAAATAAAGAAGAATATGAACGCAAATTTAGCGAGGACATAAAGGTAGACCAAGGGATTATTACTGACAAAGTACTGAGTAAAAACTTTAAAGCATCCTTGCCTTCGAATCGTGAAATAGACACTATTGAAGTTGTCGAAGAAAATAACGCGTTCAATATTGTTATAAAAACTAAGTCTGGTAGGCTTATTCACGAACAAATAGCATTTGAACGATCAGAATCAGAATTTGATCTGGTAATAACACTTGGGCTATTAACTCCTGAGAGCTCACAAGAGTACATGAAAAGTTTTTCATCTTCTATAAATGCAGAGAAAACACTAAACATTCATTATTCAAAGTCAACCATAAATGCCGATTCACACGTTTCTCTAAAAACATATACCTTATCCGAAATAATCAAACATATAGCTGAAGAACTATCACTTGCACTTACTAATGAAGATGCCACCTACCTATTAGCTGGTTTACTATCAAACACTCATAGCTTAAAAGTTAACACAACAAAAAAAACAATCCTCAATTTGTATGAATTAGTGTACACACACAACGGAAATGTGAGACATGCTAATAGCTTTATTCACAGATCTATCAATAAAGAGCAGAGCATATGGTTTAAAGAAGTATTTAATGATATCCAAAAAGAAGATTTCTTTGTTCATTCTCATGTTAATAACGAACTTGTTGATGGAGATCTGATTTCACGTCTTACGCTTGAAGATAAATCACCACTTATGAGAATTTCAAACTGTAAAGTATCATTGGTTACAGTTCGTTTAAATAATCGAACATACGGTATTCTTCAGACACAACCAGGTACCATTTCAACACTCGACCTTACGAAAGATTATACAGTGGTTGGCGATAAAGTATTTGTTCAATTCTGGACAAATCAAACTCCTAAGGAAGTAGTCGCTTCAATTCGTTCATCGCTAAGTCTTACATCAAGGACTGAGCAGAATCAACAAGAAGAACCAAAGAAAGAGAGAAGAGAAGAGATGGAAGAACCAAGAAAAGTAGTATCTAGTTTACTAGAGGAGGAAATAAAAGCAAAAAGTAACGAGAAAGAATTCATTCCTAAGCTCTCGCCCGAAGCAGAAGCAGCATTAGAAAGGAATAACGTAAGAAATGTTACTGAAGAAGAAAAAATGACTATACCTCCACAAACTATCACCAACAAAAATGAGGATTCTGCGATTGACCCAACACCACCAGCTGCTCCTTTTGCCTTTGAACCTCAATTCACGCCTTCAAATTACAATCCACTCCCAGCAGTCGAAGAGGATGAGGAGTTTAGTTTAGAAGCAAAATAGTCCTTATCATTCACTCCCACCTTGGAGAAAACTCTCAATATCAGTGATAAGTACATCTCGAGGTTTGCTACCATTTGCGGGACCAACTACCCCATGTTCATGCAATTCATCGAGTAATCGAGCTGCACGATTATACCCTACACTTAGTTTACGTTGAATAAGTGAGGACGATCCTTTTCGGGCATTTACAACAACCCGAGCAGCCGCTGCGAATAAATCGTCCTCTGAGAAATTAAAAGACTCAGCTGCACCAGGAGGAGCATTTGGATCTACTTGAGCTTTTGTGACCTCAAGTGAATATTCAACCTCTGGTGATTGATCTTTGATAAATTCAACTACTTTTAATACTTCTTCTTGAGACACAAATCCACCTTGAATACGTGCAAGCCTATTTTTTCCAGGATCTTTATAGAGCATATCTCCACGTCCTAGTAAAGCCTCTGCTCCTACTTGATCGAGGATTACACGAGAATCAACCTGGGTCGTTACACTCATTCCAACTCGACCAGGAATATTTGCTTTTATTAACCCTGTAATAACATCAACGGATGGTCTTTGAGTTGCGAGTATAAGATGAATCCCAGTTGCACGTGCTTTCTGTGCAAGTTTTACAATTGAAGATTCAATTTCTGCACCATGTTGAGTCATCATCATGTCAGCCATCTCATCAATCACAATAACAATATAGGGGAGGGCAGTGAATCCCATCTTTTCATTGAAACCCTCTAAATTCCGAACTCTAAAATTTTTAAATTCAGTGTAACGACGTTCCATCTCTACAATTGCCCATTTCAACGCATTATTAACTTTATCCATATCTGTTATAACCGGTGTTAGCAAGTGAGGAATACCATTATAATCAGAAAATTCAACCTGTTTTGGATCGACCAAGATAAATCGAACTTCATCTGGGGATTTTCTCATCAAAAGTGACATTACAAATGAGTTTGTAACAACAGATTTACCTGAACCCGTAGCTCCAGCAATAAGTAAATGAGGCATAGCTTGAATATCAGCGTAGATTTTTTTACCAGAAACATCTACACCTATTGTTGCTTGTAAATTCCCCTGATCTAAACCATCCCCTTCAACAAGTTCTCTAAAACTAATAGTTTCACGATCTTTATTTGGAGCCTCAATACCGATATAACTCGTTCCCGGAATTGGAGCCTCTATTCTTACCGCATTGGCAGAAGTTGCGAGTGCAAGAGCTAAGTCATTTCTAAGATTTGCAATCTTAGATACCTTCGTCCCCAATGCGATATCCAAAGCGTATTGAGTTACTGAAGGACCGATAAGTACATCAACGACATTAGTTTCTATACCAAAGCTACTTAATGTCCTCTCAATGATTTGTGAATTACGCTTTATATGTGTTAAAGAAGGCTTTTGCTTAGGAACTTTTTTTAGGAGAGTAACTGGGGGAAGTTTCCAATCAGGAAATTTCAATTCCTGTTGCATAACCATATCATTGTCATCATCACCAGATTTTTCAGTAAATGTAACATTTTTTAATGCTTTTGCCTCTTCTGCTTTCCGCTCTGAGGCAGATAATGCTGCTTTCGTATTTTTTTCTTGCTCCTTAGAGCTCACACTATCCGGATTATGATCAGGTGATGAATCATCTGATCTAGACTGAAAATCACCGACCATTCGAGCGTCCCCATAATCTCGTTCTTCGTATTCATCTTCAATAACTGAAGTACTTTTTCCCTTCGGTAATGAATTAAATACTTTATTAAAGAAATTAGTAATTGAAAGAATTATTTTCCTAATGAAAGAAAAATAATCAGTAAGAGAAATTGAAAATACTAATGGTAATGAGAAAAAAATAATCAAGATCATCAAAGGTCGTACCATATCTTGAAAAAGGTAAGCAGCTAGTTGCTCGGCTAAGGTAACACCAACAACTCCTCCAAATTGTCCCTGTGCCCCTAACTCGGTAATATTTACTGGTAAATTAATACCACTAGATATATACGTCGCATATGCTAATGTAACCAGTGTACCGCCGATTACGCTCCTGAGTGTAATCCTCTCGGGTAATATGCCAAATAGATATGATGAGAGAATAAAAAGTGTACAGCTTACAAGTATCACTGATTCTCCAAACAAACGAGTAAAGTGAGCAAATAGTATCCCTTCTGTGAATTGACTTAAGAGTGCTACTATCCCAGCGAACAGTACCAAAAGTCCAAATACTATTTTTGTTTCACTACTATCATATGTAATTTTTTTTCTTCGTCCTCGACGTTTTGATCGTGCCATCGTTTAAACTCAATAATTTCCCAACTAGTTTAACATATGGTGAGCCATGATACGTTCTCTACTTATGAGTTTTTAACTTATTGGTAATAGCGGAAATTTCGGACAATAGTTCCGCAGTTTCCTCTCCCTTTTGCTCTTGATGCTTTAATTGCTTCTTCAATTCACCCAAACGACGCTTGTAATAAATCTCTGTTAATTCAGCAATATGTTCCTTAAAAAAGTGTTTAGCTTCTACATCAGATTCAAAACTACCAAGCTGCTGCATAAGTAATTCTGTAGCAAGGTCTTTTTCACCGTCCTTCAAACCTTCAATGTTTTTCGAGATTGATTTTTCCCCTTTAGTAAGTTTTTTATAAATATCCAACGCATGCTGATCAGAAAATATATCCCAATCGATAGTTTCACTTCTGAATTCAGGGTATTGTAAAAGGAATGAAAGCAAATACCGTTCTTTGGTATTCTTTCGTTCTTGAAAAATTGGCTTATTCACTTTTTCTGCCCCGCTGTCTATTACCGTTGTCTTTTGCGACTTTGACTCTACAAGCAACTTTTGAATCACTGAAATCTTAACATCAAGCATGTCAGCAACTTCTTGTATGTAATGATTTTTGGCTATTTCATCGTTTACATGAGCAAGTATTGGGGCAATCCTATGCCCAAGCTCACTCTTTCCTTCAGCACTTTCAAGATCCAATTCTTTCGCAAGAGATCTCATAATAAACCGGACCACACTAACTGCATCATCAATTCGTTCTTGAAGTAATTGATCTCCACCCGATATGAGCTCATCTACATCTCCATATGGTGCAACATCGATGGATTTAGTAGTAAACCCTAGATCTTGAGCTAGTTCATGAGAACGAATTAATGCTTTTTGACCAGCTGTATCATTATCAAAAGCAAAATAAATAGTATCAGTGTATCGTTTCAAAAGCTGGAGTTGCTCTTTTGTAAGTGCCGTCCCCATCGGTGCTACTATATTTTCAATGCCAACTTTATGAGCCATTGGAACATCAACATTTCCCTCAACAATAATCACAAATTTATTTTTTCTGATGCTATCACGAGCCTGGAAAAGTCCGTATAGAATTGCAGACTTTTTGTACACGAGAGTTTCAGACGAGTTGAGATACTTAGGTATATCATCGGCAGAAATAACACGCCCACTAAATCCAACAATATCACCGATATGATTATGGATTGGGAACATAAGTCTATTTCTGAATTTATCATAGGTACGAGAATTCTTTTGTGTTAGCAAACTCCACGAAACTAAATCTGCTTCTGAGTATCCCTTTTTAGAAAGAAATGCTTTAAGACTTTGGAAATCATTTGGTGCATACCCTAGTAAGAATTTTTTTACTTCTTGTTTTCTAAATTTACGTTTACGCGCATAAATTCTTCCTTCCTCACCTCGTTCATGCTTAAGGAAAATATAATGGAAAAATTCAGCTGCTAACTGATTTGCTCCTAAAATTGCTTTTTTCTTTTCAAAAAGCTTTGAGTCTTTTTGGGAATAAGAAGAAAGTCTCTCAAGAGGTATACCTGCTTTTTTAGCACATAATTCTAATGCCTTTGGAAACTCAACATTCTCCATATTTTGGACAAATGTGATTACATCTCCTGATTCACCACAACCAAAACATTTATACCGCTGTATTTCCTGACTGACTGAAAATGATGGGGTTTTTTCATTATGAAAAGGGCAGGGGGCAAAAAAATTTCGACCAGAGTGTTTTAGTGCAGGTAAATAATCCTGCACAATTGTAATGATATCAAGCTTTTGTTTTACTTCTTCTATCACATCTCTTGTAGTCATTCGTATCTATTCTACATATAATGCTTTCATTATACACTTCCCATCAACCCGGTATCATGTTTATAATAGTTTGTAGGTTACTAAACAAAAAAAAATCATGTCTCAATCCAATAATTACAAAATACTTATCGCTGAAGACGAAGTTCCACTTCGCAAAGCGCTTGTCAGTAAACTTACGAAGGAAGGATTTATTACTCTCGAAGCAGAAGATGGTAGACAAGCACTTAATGTGTCTTTGGAACTTCATCCTGATCTCATTATCACCGACATATTTATGCCTGAAATGAGCGGTTTGGATTTTGTAAAAAACCTTCGCGAAGATGAGTGGGGTAAGACAGCGAAAATAATTTTTCTTACAAATCTTAATAACACTGAGGAAGTTGTAAAAGCAATGGAATATGGAGTAGAGGATTATATGGTAAAAAGTGATATGAAATTACAAGATATTGTAATGAAAGTACAAGATGAACTAGAAATGAATCAAACAACAAGTCCTTCACAGGTAGTGCCAATAGCAACATCACAAACTCCAGAGCAAGATCCAAATATCAACGTAACGCCTGTTCAACAAAGTGAGCAAGTAGCACAAGCTCCTGCAGTAGATCCCGTTTTACAACAAAATGCACAACAAGCACCAAATCAGACACAAGTTCAGACAACGACTCCATCCGCACCTCCTGTTCAATCACAGCCTGCAGATACTATTCAGACAAATCAGCAAACAAATGTCCAACAACACGTAGAACCTACAAATCAAACCCCACAAGTGACCACAACACCCGAAGTGAATGTTACCCCACCACCGCAATCGGTCCAGAATCATAACATCTCAACAGTAGCACCAACCCCACCTGTACTAGAAAATCCGACTGAAACCACCCCTACTGCACCACCAGTAATATTAGACCCACCGAATTTTCCTAGCTAAGATATACCGTATTTCCCATATTATTTAGCAGCTGAACGCATGAAGGGATTTTTCCATAACTATTTTCCTTCTTATGGTATTAAAAATATCCGGTTCTATTACTTTTTTCTATTCTTTTCTAATGGTTGGTTTGTCTTAGGTAATTGGATTTTTCTTTGGTTAAAATATATTACAGTAGGTCAAATAGGACTTATTGATTCAATTGCTTTTATACTTGGAATACTCCTTGAAATACCAAGTGGGGCAGTGAGTGATTTACTTGGGAAAAAGAAAACTTTAATACTAGCTTCAATTTTGCACATCAGCGGTTTATGCCTTATGGTTTCAGGAAAAGACACACTTACGTTAGGTATAGGAAATATATTATTTTTTTCTGGCACTGCTTTCTTCTCTGGATCATCCGAAGCATTTGGATATGATTCCCTCGTTGAGTATAAAAAAGAAAAGAATTATTCATTACTTGCAAGTAAATTCCATTTCATTGAACTAGTTGCAACATTTCTTACTGCAGGGATTGGAGGGTACCTTTTCATGATATCTCCAGAATTACCTTGGTATTTGTGGATTATTTTCAAAGTGATAGCACTCTGCATTATTGTCAAATTCAAAGAACCTTCAGTTGATAGTGAAGTTTTTTCTATTTCTACCTACAAGTCTCAGTTATTACGTGGGTTTAAATTTTTAGCTAGATCTCCCATAAAGCATTACGCTATTGTCTTTATCCTCCTAAGTTTTGTCTATCATTCTTGGTCTGTGGGAATAATTCGTCCACTTATGGCAGAATCTTTTGGATTCACAGGTGAAACATTAAGTTATGCTATTTCCTTAATTCTAATTATTTCTTCCGTAGCTGTGTTATTAGTGCCAAGAGTTAAGCAAAAGTTGGGAAACTCTTTAGGTTTGTCATTACTATCTATAATTTTAGCCGTAAGTTTTATTGCACCCGTTCTATTCCCAATAAACATACATGGAGGATTCTTTATTATCTTAACTATAATGGTTATCGGAAAAATACGAATTCCCTGGATGTCTGAAGTTTTAAATGTACGAATAGAATCAAAAGAGCGGGCAACAGTTCTTTCCACAATTGCCCTTATCACTCAACTTCCATATCCACTGATATCTCTCGCAGGAGGAATGCTCGCAGAAAAAAATCTACTTGGAATAGTATACATACTCTTTGTAGTATTGCTGATAGCTGCAGCTTATGTTAGTAAACGGTTTATTCAATAAATCTAGAGGCGGAAGATCTTCTTTAATGCCCAGACCACTACTACTCCAGCAACAAATGCAACAGCTGCATAGAATGAGTAATTTCGCCACCGTGCATATGTTTGAGCCTGCTCTAATTCAGGTGAAATATCAATTTGAATATTGGTTTGAAGAACCTGTTCTGTTGAATCGATCGTTCCAGCAACCTCACATCTATTGAGACTACATTCATTTCCCTCTGTACACTCGATAGCAGCCACTTCAGAACAGTACTCCTGATATGAGGCTGTACAACTTCCCGATAGATTTTCACAGGTATTTGTAGCTCTGTCACATACAAGACCAAACGCGCATCCCTTAACCGAACACGACTCTCCACATACCGCGACATTATTCTCGTTAAAAGAAAAACTTTGTGCAGAATTTATAAATCCAGTATTCACATCTACTCGAACAGCGATAGCACGATTCCCAATAGAACAAGGATCATCTGTACTTTCAGATGTAGTAATAATCGACGAAATGATACCAACTATATTATTTGTCCCTTTTTCAAAAACAGGACTTCCACTATCTCCAAAACAAACTCCGCCATTTTCCCCTCGTAGTGTAAGTGTTTTTGCCTCTATCTCTGTAATACAAAAATCGGCTCGCTTACGTAATTTATCTAATTGGCTTCGTTGAGAATCCGTCTCTGTTCTTCCATACCCCAACACTTCATAACCACAACCACGTTTTGGACTTGCGATACTCGCATATTCTTCTATTTCATAAAAATCATCGGGTAGGCGAATAACGGCAATGTCTGAATCAACATTTGCTCCATCCCATCCAGAGTGGAGTATTACATCACGTGCTAAGAAATTCTGATCAAGTGCAAAATCAAAAAGAGAATATCCAAGATATGCGCTTACTTTATCAGTAAAACAATGACTTGCTGAAACAGCCAAATTAGACGTTAAGTACGTAGTTCCACAGATACTTGCACTACTGTTAGCTCCATACGCAATGAGATATCCTGCATACGGATGAAGATTATTTTCTACAATCCCTCCGTACAATGCACTCGAATCTTCAGGGGAGACATCATCTCTTCGTAACTCAAACGAAAGCGATAGCGTAAACAAGAGAAACGCTCCGAAGAGTAATGCTACAAGCAGTAAATTTGATTTTTTAGAGTGTTTAATTATGCGCATTATTATAATCCTAAGTCTTCATTAATTTTAGCTCTTCCGTTACTTATCATCTTCGCCATTTGACCTCGTGTTATTTGATCATCTGGGCCAAATTCTCCATTTGGATACCCATTCACAATACTGTGAGAATACGCAGCATGAATATTTTCATAAAATGTATGAGTTTGCGGTACATCTGGAAAGACATTGTTTTGAAGTAATGGTAAAAAGTCTTCATTACCTTTCGCAACTCTTGAACCAACAACAACAAATTTCATTGCTTGACCTCGGGTGAGAGGATCATCAGGACCAAATTTCCCATCAGGGTAACCACTTACTATCCCTTTACATTTCAAGGTAGTCGCATAGCTATAGAAAGTATGTTTTTCACGAATATCTGGGAAAAGTTTACACGAATCATCTAATGATATGAATCCAAATCCATTAGCAACAAATTTAGTCATTTGTGCTCTCGTTACATATTCATCTGGTCTAAAAGTACCATCTCCAAACCCAGAAATTATCTTGTTTTCTGCTAAATCTTGTATATATTCAAAAAAAGTATGTTCAGGAGAAACATCAGGGAAGAGTTCTGTTGTG
>JAGQLH010000041.1 GCA_020429465.1 Candidatus Dojkabacteria bacterium
TTTACAGTAAAGGTAAGAGGTCCGCCAGCATCCAAAGCAGGGGAATTAATCATTAAAGAGAAATCCGAATCCAATCTATCTTTGAATAATGGATTATCCTGAGAAGAACTACTATCAAATCCAGTAGTAGATTGGTACTCCTCAAAACTTCCTAGATTATTACCTTTCCAAACAAATTGATTTTCTCCAGATGCTGAATAGAATATGTTGTAATTCGAATCCCAGCTAGTAGTATTTGTATTGCTCGCTTGATTCTGATACTGTCGATTTTCATTTGAGTTATATCTAGTAAGAATATTATTTCTAAGGGCTACGTTAGTAATACAAGCAATTCTTACATTTATATTAGTTTCACCATCTAAAATAAATGTATTATGAACAGATACAACATCATTAACAGGTCCGCCAAGATCTGAACTTTCGCAATCATTATTTCCTGATCCTAGCTTGTGAGAGTATATGGAAAGTCCATACATTATGTTATTTCTAAAAATAATTTGATCAGTTTCCAGTGGGTAAGTTATGCCCTCATTTGAAATACTAGGTCCTGATAATCCATCATACGAAATATTATCTTCAATTATGAAATTACTTCCTACTCCATCCAGGTATATACTACTTGAAGTTTCCCCTGGTGAACCAAAATCATAAATAATATTTCCCTTAACAAGTCCGTTATCAGGTTGACATTGCCCATTCTCACATGAAATATTCTTCCAAGTACGTCCAGCAAATCCTATTCCTATATTATCTACACCATAAATTTTATTATTAATTATTCTTACGTAGTCTGAATTTCCAGAAGGTTGAATTGCCTCACCAGAACCATTAACAGCATTATCATTATTATCAAT
The DNA here is from genome assembly GCA_020429465.1 of Candidatus Dojkabacteria bacterium. Classification (GTDB taxonomy): domain Bacteria; phylum Patescibacteriota; class Dojkabacteria; order B142; family WJKM01; genus JAGQLH01. Next base: position 855 of record JAGQLH010000041.1, read on the forward strand.
AATAGTATTACCAGCAATTAGGACGTCTTTTGTTTCTAAGAATACATCAGGCGGATTTCCACTTTCACCACGCGTTGAAACACTAATAAATGTCATTCCTACATTCTTCTCACCATGCATTGATCCATCATTTTCAAAATGATTATTTAGTACCTGAAATCCTTCAACAGGTCTTGATCTAGACTGAAAAATAATCCCGTACGTAGGAAGGTCCTCGAATCGAAGTCCCAAAATTCGAATATAATCTCTATCCCTAAATCTAAAACCAGTGTTACGTAAAATAGGTGTCTCACCAGGGTAGTTAGTTATTGTAAGATAATTTCCATTTTCACCCTGTTGACTTTCATCATTAAAGATGAGGACACCTTGTGTGTATTCCCCCTCACGAACGTAAAGAGTATCACCTGGCCCTAAAGGAGAATTACCATTATTCTGATTTGATTTTAGAGCATAAGAGAATGTTTTCCATGGCTCATCAATCGTTCCAGGGTTTGAATCATTACCATTTGGAGATATATAGTATGAATTTCCATTACCTATGTTAGGTGGGATTATTAGAGGTACTTCATTACTTTCTGCAATTTCGCAGACGTTGCGATCTATAAATTCAACTGAATCATTTATATACTGTGTAAAATCACCTTCGATAGATTCACTGCTATCATTTCTATGTACAATAGTAATACCCAGAAGCATAAGAAGGCATATTATAGTCAGGACTAGTATTATTTTTCTATTCACAGTAATGCATACAGAAACTATATAGAATACATATACATTCTAAACCATTTACAAATCTAGAAAAAGCCACCTGCTATAAATTCATACAGCAGGTGGCATAATCTTTAAATATCTGAATAGTAATGAAAATCAGCAGGTGTTGGATGAAGTTCAGCTTGCATATACGATTCTGTAACAACTTCAAGGTAACTCTCAATAAATGCTTTAGAAAATACCTTCGATTCGATAAACAACGAACTATCTGCAAGTGCGGATAATGATTCATCAAGTTTACGTGGTGTTTGTTTTACGGAATCCATTTCCCAAATATCTTTATCAAAAGGCCCATATCCTAATTTTTCTGGGTCGAGTTTTTTCTTCAATCCATCAATCCCAGCAACTGCTATGGCCGCAAATGCATAATAAGGATTAGAAGTTGCGTCTGGGCACCTAAATTCAAATCTTCTTGCCTTTGGGCTCGAAGGAATATTTAATGGGACACGTATTGCAGCACTACGATTCCTCTGGGAATAAGCAACTGCTGTTGGGGCTTCAAAATGAGGAACAAGTCGTCGATAAGAATTTGGAGTTGGATTTGTAAATGCAAGTAGCGGATATATATGTTCTAATATTCCACCAATATAGTGAACTGCTTCTTTTGAAAGACCAGCATATCCCTTATCATCCGCGAATATATTCTTGTCATCTTTAAATAAACTATGATGAATATGCATGCCAGTACCGTTATCATCATAAACAGGTTTTGGAAGAAATATTGCGGTAAGACCATACTCTTTTGCTACATTACGCGCAATATATTTTAGGAGTAATACATTGTCAGCCATTCTCAACAAAGTAGTATATTTCATATTGATTTCAATCTGACCTGCTGTAGCTACTTCGTGGTGGTGTGCTTCAATTTGTATTCCTATAGATTCTGCTATTCGGGAAACTTCATTTCTATACATCCCAAGAGTATCAAATGGGGAAGTTGTGAAATAAGCTTTTTTAGCATGCATTTCGTATCCACTCATACCATCAGCATCTCGAGCTTCTTCACTGGAAAGTGTTACTCCTGTTAAATATGGACTTGCATCTACTTCTACTGATCTAAACACAAAAAACTCAAGTTCTGGTCCCCAATATGAGTCTGTTGCTATCTTTGTATCTCTAATATATTTTTCTGCACGTTTTGCAATAAATCGAGGATCTAACTCATATGGCTTTTTAGTTATTGGGTCATAAATATCACAAAATACTGCTGCTGTTCTATCAGAGAATGGATCAAGAAATATAGTATCCAAATCTGGTCGGACTATCATATCGCTCTCAAATATTGTTTTAAAGCCAGGTAAACTTGATCCATCAAATCCGTATCCTTCAGCTATAGCATCTTTGGTAAATTCACGAGCATGAATTGTTTTACGCTTAATTGTTCCGCGAATATCTACAAAAAGTAGGTCAATAAAATCTACATCTCCAGAAGAGATATACTTAGAAAGTTCTGCAAATGAAAGCATAATAATCTATGTATTAATATGAAAATACACCATATACAGCAGATAAGCTGTTAGGTGGTCTTTAAAGACATCATCGTCTTAGGGATTAATATATGGACTTCATTGTCCAAGTGAGATTCACAACAAGATTACTAACTGACGAAGTAGTGGTTCGTCACAGGAAAAATTTTGTTAGATTAAGCGCAAAGCAGTCGAAGTATGCTCTCCTCCGAATGTCCATACTTCGAGAGCCTCAGTATGACATTCAAATAATCATTACCCCCAGAGCATAATTGCCGCTTCGGCAAGTTCTTTTAGGGATTTACGTTTTTTCATTGCCTCGGATCTCATAAGCTTATACGCCTCACTTTCTGAAATACCCATCTTTGCCATCATTACCCCCTTTGCTTTTTCAATTAACTTTCTGTCCTCCAATTTATTCTCGAGTTCAGTTACTTTTGTCCTGAGCGTGAACTGCTCAAAACCTGATGCAAAAATTTGAGCAATAGCTTCTAAAAGAGATATCTCCTCACGAGGGAAATTATACGGTTCTTTATTTTGGAGATTAATTACACCAACAATATGCCCCTTAAGAATAATTGGGATTGAAGCAAACGCATGAAATTCATCTTCTGGTAGTTGATTAAAGGTTTTAAATCGGGGGTCTTTAAATGCTTCGTTCTTAAGAACTACAGACTCTAAATGTTTTGCTACCCACCCAGTTATTCCTTCACCTAAATGCATTCGTACCTCTCCAAGCTCTCGTTTTTTCTTAATCTTTGAACCACGAAGAATAAGCTCCTGCGACTTCGGCTCAAAAAGATAAATAAAACATGAATCAGCAACAACAATTTTATTAATGAGGGTAAGGACTTCTTCTACAAATTCGTCAAACTTATAGCTCTGACTCGAGAGCCGAGCTAATGGAGCAATTATATCTAATAATTCATGCGAGCTCTGAGCAGACATAGAACTTTAGAGTAATAAGCAAACTGTATTGATTATACGTGAGAAACAGGTGAAGTAATAGCTTTAAGCTAGAAATATTACTACCTATAGTCTAATGAGTAGTGTAACTGCTATAATCCAATTATTCATGTATTCTATTGCAATTTTAATACATTATAACTATGCTACAAGAGCTTCTTGATAAACTACCAAATCGCATACAGCGTCGTTTAATTTACCTTATGGCATCCACTCATAAACACTTAAATAAAAATCGCCCATTAGAGCAACGGTTATACCCAACTATAGACCTAGTAACTTTCGGTAATGAGAAGACAGAGGAAGCTTCTGAAAATTATACTATAAGAGGGTTTAGTATTGATTTAGACGGTAAATTGCAGGAAGCACATGAAAGTACAGATCCCCCTCCAGTTACGCTTATCACTCCAGAAAATTCAGCTATAGAATCAACTATTATTGTTATGATGGGGCATAATGGTAAATTTTACCAAGACAAAATGGATGAAAGCATATGGAGACAGATTTCGGACGTTTTATCTCACCACAAATCTCAGCTAGCAATAGTGCAGGGAGCGGAGGAGGAAAGAAGTTGGAATCATCCTACGGTAAACAGACATTTAGATGATGTACATTCTCACTTCGTAAGAAATGGGACTCGTCCAACAGTCATAGGATTTTCTGCTGGCGGAGGTTTAGTTATTGATAAACTAGCACAAGGAATATTACCTTCTGATGAACATGTTTTTGCTATTAGCCCAGCCTTAATTGATCCATCAAATGAAACAGACAGGGCAGATCTCATCAAGTATATGTTACTTGGTGGTAATTCAATTACAAACATTCCAGAATCACTACAGCAACTAAGAGGTTCGTTGATGGCTATAAGTTCTTCAAGGAAAGATTCACAACTCAATATTCTATTGAGTGAAACTGATAGCAATCTAAGTATCCAATCAGTACTAAAACTAATAAGAAGTATGAAATCACATGGGTATCTTACAGGTGTGAATATTCATTCCGTGAGAAGCATGAGAGGTAATGGTCACGCTATAAGCAGTGTATTTGATCCAAATTTTCTTAACTATATCTTAACCACCTCAACTAGCTAATCAAAGCAGGTTGAGAAACGCTTATAGAGCTAATTCGCGGATACAGCTTCTTGATTACCATATCTAGCAATATACTCTACATTTAACATTTGAGCTATATCATGTTTAGATCCCGAAACTCTACCCGTTTCTTGCATACCACTTCGTTTTAACATAGCTCCAGTCAATCCAACATCAACATTAGGGTCATTCTCAGGATAGGTAAGCTGAATAGTTAGACATAAGTAGTTAGTAGTTCTCTGATATCATCTTCAAAAGATACAAGTGACGGAGGGATTTCATTAGATTCTTTATATTCATTTGGATCACCACCCATCGCTCGAATTCCAACAATTGATGAAGGGCTATGGAATGTAATAGGTGGTACTTGATCCGTTGAAAATTGTCCCAATTCCAGCCCCATTCGTAAAGCATGGGCTATTTCTTCACACCCAGCTGAAAACCCATTAATAGAAGCAATGTTCTCTATTCCATAGTGACTTATCAATCCATATACTGAATTGATCATGGGAATCCTTTTATCTAATGGTTCCTTAGGACCATCTGCAACCACCCAATAGTTACCATTAGCTTCTTGCCTTTCAGCATAAGAAGCAAAATCAATTCTTTCACCATTTCTATTAGGATCCATAAGACCATCAAAAGTCCCTGTAAACCCTAATTGTGTTATGGTCACCTTTCTTTCTGATATGTCTACATCAGGAGAAGAAAGTACAACTGTAGCATCTACATTATCAATATCAGCATCTTCAGCATGAAAATTTCGAGGTTGAGGATCATTCTCACCACCACATGCTGCAAGTAGTGTATTTGCTACAACCACAGAACCTAAAGTTGCAGTTGCTCGTAACAAAAATTGCCTTCTGCTGAGGTGAGCCGTTCCAGGAATCTTAAGATATTCTTTTAGTTTTCTAAGCTGTTCTCTCATCAGTAGTAAAGAGCTCAAATTAACATCTACATCGTAACAACAAAAACCCCATAGTGTCAAGTATGCGGATATATATTGAGTATTGATTTAAGTTCGTGATTTTTGGTAGACTTCGAAGGAATAAATTACTGATAAATACACCTGATGTCTGAAGCAGTAGAAGAGGTTCGACCTTTATATACTCAAGAGCGCACACCCAATTTTAGGCATAAACTAGGAGGCGCCGTTTTACTACTCATTGGTTCAATTATAGATAGTACTCATATATTTGATGGATTTGGGGAGGCGCTACAACTATTTTTGGCCATAAATATGGGAGATAGTGCTGATAATGAGTAAGGGCTATCAATCCTACTCACTTTTCTCAAGGTTCAAACTTACTACTTCTTCTACACTCAGCTTATTTCTCTCCTGAACCAAACCGTACACCATAGCTACAATAGCAACTATAATAATAGTTACAATAATAACAATAAGGATAACTATACTTGTAGGGACCTTTTCATCTTTCATGGTACAAAATTATACAATGTAGTAGGATGCATTATATTTTCTCACATTTGAATATATAGTTGAATAGTGTAATAAAGCGTACTACAATAAATAACCATGATAAACCATCCTAAGCTCAAAACTATTTCGAATCACGATATTAGAGTTGCCTTCTCTATAGATCAAGAAACTCTTGAGAATGCGCTCTCTTTACTACACAGTGATACTAAAGATTCTTATGATTTTAGTACATTCTTAGCACTTAGCTTCATTATAGACACAGAAGAAGCTCGCAAAATAAAGGAGTGGGCTAGTGAATCACTGGAATCTTACATAGGAAAAGGATATATCATCGACAAAGATGCACTGCAAACTACGCAGCAGGAGCGACTTTCAGAGCTTCATGAAGTCATTTCTCTCATGAGGGATAACGTAGACAATAAAGTATTTGAAGGAAAAGAACAAGATCTATTTTCTCTCATAGAAGATTACGCACATACGTGGGATGTATTTCATCGCTTCGATAAAGATCAGTTATTAGTGGAAGAAGTGCATACAAACGCACGGTATTCCTTATCTTATGATGATGCTCAGCATGTTATTAAAGAACTCAGATCTGTACTTGTAAAAAAGGATATAGCTACTGATGTATTTGGATATGGAGGAGATCAAGGACTACATGCAATTATTGGAATAATTGGTCAATCCTTTGGTGGACATGAGGTATATCCAAGCATCGAGGAAAAAGCTGCTCATATTTTGTATCTAATCATTAAAGACCACCCTTTTGTAGACGGCAATAAACGTATAGCTTCAGCACTATTCATTTACTTTCTCGAAAAAAATAATTTCAGTTGGAATGTTAATAAACAAAAGAAGATTAATGATAATGCTTTGGTAGCATTGGCTTTGTTAGTTGCAACAAGTGAACCACGCGATAAAGAAACTATGATCCAGCTGATCATCCGTCTTCTTCAAAACGATTTCAACGGCTAAATTCGGTATTCACCGAAAATTTGTGACCTACTATTTTTGTAGTAGTTAGTCTAACTATTACTTTATTGCCTAGCTGCCATGAACTACTCAATCCAAAAATTTCTAAAGAGCGTTGAAAATAAAAACCCACACCAGCCTGAATTTATGCAAACTGTAGAAGAAGTTATTTCCTCACTCGAACCATTACTTTCTGAACACCCAGAATATTTCGAATCTAAAATATTAGAACGTATAGTAGAGCCGGAGCGGATTATACAATTTAGAGTAACCTGGGTTGATGATAACGGGGATGTTCAAATAAATAAAGGCTATCGAATACAGTTTAATAGTGCTTTAGGTCCATACAAAGGTGGATTGAGATTTCATCCGAGTGTTAATCTCAGTATTCTGAAATTTCTTGGCTTTGAACAAATATTTAAAAATAGCCTTACCGGATTACCACTTGGGGGTGGAAAGGGTGGATCAGACTTTGATCCGAAAGGAAAGTCAGATCAAGAAATCATGCGGTTCTGCCAGGCTTTTATGAGTGAACTCTATCGACACATTGGACCTTCTTTAGATGTACCAGCGGGAGACATTGGTGTAGGTGGTACTGAAGTTGGATATCTATTTGGAATGTACAAAAAACTTCGGAATGAGTTCACCGGTGTACTTACAGGAAAACCACTAGAATCTGGAGGGAGTTTAATTAGGCCAGAGGCTACAGGGTACGGACTCCTTTACTTTTTAAATGAAATGATTGAAGAGGCTGGAGATTCAATTGAAGGAAAAACTATAGCAGTTTCTGGTTCAGGGAATGTCGCACAGTTCGCAGTAGAAAAGGCACTGGAGCTAGGTGCAAAGGTCGTAACAATGTCTGACTCATCTGGTTTTATATATGATGCAGAGGGTATAACCAAGGAAAAATTACACTTTATAATGAAATTGAAAAACAAAGAAAAAGCGAGGATTCAAGAGTATATAAAAACTTACACATCTGCACAATACCTTGAAAATAAAAATCCATGGAGTTTTGCGAAGTATGATGTAGCGCTACCATGTGCGACTCAAAATGAAATTACTGCTGATGATGCACAAGGATTGATTACAAATGGTGTTAAATACGTAGCTGAGGGAGCAAATATGCCTTCTACTAATGAGGCAATTGAATTATTTAAGAAGAATAATGTAGTATTTGGACCAGCGAAAGCTTGCAATGCTGGTGGTGTAGCTGTTTCTGGGTTAGAAATGTCACAAAATAGTCTCAGACTACAATGGACGCGAGAGGAAGTAGATGAAGAACTAAAAAAAATCATGAGTAAAATTCATGCTCAGTGTGTTGAGCATGGTTCTACGAAAAAAGGAGTTGATTACCTATCTGGAGCGAATAGGGCAGGATTTAAACGAGTAGCGGACGCAATGCTACAACAAGGAATCATGTAAAAATGCCTCAACTAGAATCCAAATAAATCCTAGTAGGAACATTCCCAGAACAATAAAAAGAAATTTAGCGCGAGAACTAAATTGCTTCATTGGAATTTGAACTGCTCCCTGTTCATCGATATCAAGTAGCTGATTAGCTCCCAGCACTGCCGAGGATTTACCATTATGGATAATTTTAAAATGAGTTGATTGAATTTCTGGATCAGAAGAAAGATCTTTTGTACGGCGTTGTACCTCAGTATTAGGCAGGTTTAAATACTGGTGTGAGGCAGAAGTTCCAAGCATTGGAACATGTTCTTTTACTGTAATAGTTCCATTACCATCGAGTGTTCTAAATTCCATATTCATAACAGGAATATTATTAATTCGAAGTTTTGAAGGAGAAAGCTTTGTGAGTATTGCTTGTGAAATAGTTCCATACTTATACAATTGAATGAAACCATAGCTACGGCGAGCACTAAAATAGGCTATTATAAAACCAATAGAAGGAAAAATAAGTAAAAAGAGAAGTGAAAAATCAAATCCTTCCCCAAGTGTTGTACCCAAGACTATTACTTCTGGTTTATCAGGGCGTACTGAAACTATAACACTTTGAGTTCCTCGTAAATCATCTGAATGACTTGCTATTGTACTGGTATATGGCTTCCCCTCAACGTAATAATTCACCGTATACTTTATAACATCACGATCATTTATAGTTATTGAAGTTCGCTCTCTATCTGTAATTAAAGCGTTTACCTGGATGGGTGCTATTTCACTTCCAGAAAGATAAAATTCATAAAAGCTAGTGAAGTAACTAAAAAAGGTAATTGAACTAAAAATACCGACAATAAGAAAAATAAGACCAAATACAAATAGTGGATTAGACACAAAAATATAAAGAATTTGAAATGGACTTACAAAGCGATTCTGAGGTGTCATATGAAATTATAGGTATGAGAATTTATAGAGCAGCCTGAGACATTGATTTCGTAAACAATTTAAAATCAATAATATTCACAACCCCATCTTCATCTAAGTCACAGATTGTAGCATTCTCCTTATAGCAAGTAATAAAATTTTCTTCACTAAGTACTAATTCCTGATCTGATCTAATAGGTAGATGTTCTAAGGTAGCTCCCGTGTCTGTAATGTGTGATACCTCTGGTATTGTTTCTCCTGTATCTGTTTGTAATAATTCCAAGCTACTTCCGGTAGACGATGGTAAAGTTTCTTTATTCGTAGTTTCTTCAATCCCCACAACTGGCAAAGTGTTGGTAAGCACAATATTCGGATCTCCAATGTAGTACCACCAATTATTAAATATTTCGTCTAATCCAGTTCCTTCGAAATAAGGAATCCTATTAAACCACCACGTTAAATACCCATTTTTTGAACATCCCCATAACGAGCAATCAACCGGATCTAATGAAGTTTTCGAAGTAGAAACGTTAGGATAATCTGCAAAATTATTACAGTAGCTTTGTTTTCTCGTCTGATTGGAATAATCACCTCTTTGAGAAGCGTTTGGTGGGAAATCAACTGTTCCGCAACCACTATAATCAAAACTTGCTGATTCAAATGAATTCATCCAGAATTTGTCCCAATTAGTCGCCAGCGAATTTTGTTCACCACCATTATAAACTTCACGCATAGTCTCTTGTACCCTGTGCCCAAAATTCGTAATCATATAATCTAATCCTAGTTCATAGTTGAATCCCATAACGGGAATTGTTTTTTCACACTCATCAGAGATAATATGATCAGAAGCTAATGGAAAACCTTCCGGACCATAGAGAACTGAGGAATGAAGTCCAAACCATGGCCCACCGAAAATCCATACTTCATCTATTTTTCCACTATTTACTTCTTCGCATATTGCATGTCTATTTAATATCCAGGGATAATCTGCTGCATCGGGAGAGTAGCATGATGTATGACTTGGTAAATCATTAATGCAATTAATATAGGCAATATCACTATATCGAAACCCATCCGCTTTTGGTATGAAAGCATCGTTTACTTCAACAATATCAGTAACATTGTATGTGAGAAGTTCTCGAGAAGCTACCCCTACCCATTCTACATAATCATCTACAAGTTCATAGGGATCATTCCATTGCTTCGAAACTGTTAGCTTGGCATTACCTTGAGATGAAATTCGTGGATCATAGATAAGAACCAAGACGTCTTGTTCTAATTTTGTACCTGCAATATTTTCAGCAATTGGTAAAATTCCATCTGCATCTTCACTTATCAAAAATTGCCATGCAATAGAGGCGAGCAAATAAAGACTCGTAAAGGATAGAATTATCTTAAGAAATTTAGCAGCTATTTCGTAAACATTAAATTGTGATGGATCACCTTTCATTTTTCTGGATAGCAACAACTTGATACTCTATAATAAAACATATGCCCAGATATTTACATAGTGATTCTATTACTTGAATGATAATTTTAACGTCTCCTTCCAAATCTCTTGACTTAGAAAGCTCCTATCGTGAACACATCGTAACTCAACCAGTATTTCTGTCACAAACTTCTTTTTTGCATCGAGAGCTTGTGAACTTTACTCAAGGACAATTAAAAAAATTACTGAAAGTAAGTGATTCACTTGCCGAACTTAATTACAATAGATATCAGAGTTGGAAGCAAAATCATAACCTTTCAAACAGCAGGCCGGCTTTATTTACCTTCAATGGTGATGTATTTAAAGAACTAGAATTACAAAATTACGAACATAAAGAACATATGTATGCTCAGAAATCGCTTCGTATTCTTTCTGGATTTTATGGGATAGTACGTGCTTTAGATCTGATTCAACCATATAGATTAGA
>JAGQLH010000042.1 GCA_020429465.1 Candidatus Dojkabacteria bacterium
TCCCTCAGTTTATATAATTTGTTTTTGCGATTTAGTTGTATAGATAATTTTTCACCAAATAATCTTTCTTGTTTTTGAGAAAAACTAATATTTTCTATAGGCATATACTTTAAAATCCATAAGCTTTATGCACTAATTATACCATTTTCTTATGGATTTCGTAAGCCATTTATGACATGAAACTCCTTGTAATTCAGGGGTAGAGAGTTTTGACGGAGAGACTAAATAACTTTGTTTTACGTGGAGGTTCTGTTGGAGGTAAAATGTCAAACAGACTAGAGTCATTTTACACTAGTCACTGTATGCCTTATCACTCTTTTGCGCCATAAACTCCTCAAACTCTTTCATAGTCTGGTATTGCTCCATTGCTTTTTCTATTTTTTTCGCAAATGCTTTAGCTTCTTCAATCGATCTCTGGTGATACACTGCTTGCGTCTCAGGAGAAGTATTGTTAGCTATATTCATTGTAGTTAACGCTAAATTCCCTATCTGCTGTGCCTCGTTAATGCCTATCTCACCTCTTGCTAAAGCATCTAGTCCCGCATCCATTATTTCTTTCGGTGTCTTGTTACCTACCGCAAATTTAGGCTCGTCTTCATTTCTAGAAGTAGTTGACCACCCACCCTGTGTCTTTAAATAGAATATTATTGCCGATACATCACCCTGATCTATTAAGCTCTTTAGCTTGTAAGCAACTTCTAATACTCCTTTTGCTTTTCCCTTTTTATAAGATGCAGAAACTGCTTCTTGCCTTTGTTTAATTTCATAGAACACTCTTTCTGAAAAACCAAAATAACCGGCTATTTGTTTTATAGTTAAATGCTCCGCAACCTCCTCCACTTTTGCCACCTGCTCATCGGTTAGTACTATCAGCGGCCTTCCTCCCTTGTTCTTCTCAGTTGCCATCTTCCTCCTCCACGAAGTTTATATATGAGTCAAATGACTTACCCATAGCATCTAGCTGCTTCATACGTTCTTCAAATAATTGCTGTGTTTCCATTAAGTATTCCATCGGCTTGTCCATTCACGACTGTATCCCAGTACCAGTCTCATTCATGACAAATAGCATATAGTCCTTGAATTGATTGCTGATATTCCCCTTTAAGTACTCGTTAATAACGATTTCCTCACACTCTACTCTGCTCATACTTTTTTCCTTTATTATACCACAGGAGTTTGCAACCCTCGAAAATATGTGCGTTTTCAGAGCTATTACAAAATATGGTTAGTTTAAGCCGCTACCTGTTTCTTATTTTTAGTTAGTCTTGCATGATACTTTTCATATTTTGCAGCAAACTTCTTATCTTTCCTTACTTCTATTTGAATTAAGTGTAAGCACTGATTAATACAAACTTCCAAATCATCTACCATTTCAGATAACCGGGTTAGGTGTCTAACTACCTGTTTCTTTTCCTTATCAAGTAGCAAAATAGCTCCTATGTAATTCTCGTTCTCTCCTAATTGGCTACTAATAAGCCAATAACGTATTTCCGTTAGCTGGGCACAGGTATTAAGCAAATCCATTGCCTCGTAAATGCTACTAATGTAGCGTTGTATTCCTAGGTTCATTGTTTTACTTTTGTTAGTTTAGATTTTTTAACCTTGTTGGCTTTAGCCTTTTTCACTACTGGCACCGACTGTTTGAATAACATTTCTTGGATATTTCGTAGCTGATTAATACACGTAGTAGCAAAATGATCGTCTACTTCCTGCTTGGCTATTACTTGCTTCTTAAACTCTTGGTAGTCATTACAAATATTTCTAATTTCTTTTAGTTCTTTAAAAAATGTAAACATGCTATTCCTCCTAATTAAAATGGGATTTTATCTTCTAGAAACTCCTCACTGGTTGGAGCTTGCTTCTGGACATTATTGTTGATCGCAAACTTACCGCTACGACTACCCATATATTCCTCATATCTAGGATGGGCAGGGGTAATAAAGGTTTTGATCTCGTTACGAGGTTTATCGCCTTTATCGTTAATGGTGATCTCGGCTACGCATACTAAGTTATCAAGATCGGCAAAGCTCTTAATAACCCTCTGTTTTTCTGCTTCAGGGGATTTATCTTTTGGGTGTAGCGAATGAGCAGAATCTAGGATTGCTCTAATCGTACTCCTGCCGATTTCTCCGTATAGCGCTGAGTTATCACTACGAAGACCGATATTGCTCCATATTTTTCTATGCTCATACTCGTCCTCCAAGATCACAAATTCACAGGCAAGGTATACGCTAGTTCCAGACTTGCTTAAGGTAGCATAGCCGTCTTTAAATTCATCGGTTAAATGATTACCTTGTTTGATGTACATTTGAACCTTTGCTATGGTTTTATGCGGTATTAATTCGTAGGACATTTGCTCTTCTACGTCGTTAAAGTTGTTCCATTTAGTCATTTTTTACTCCTCCTTAAATTTTGTTATATTGCCTTGATATTTCAAAACAAACGCTCCGGAACGTCCGTCTCTATTTTTAGCTATAATTACTGTAATCATTTTCTCAGACTCTTTAAGTGCAAGCGGGTAATCATCCTGTCTATGCAAGAACAGTACTACATTTGAGTCTTGTTCTATTGAGCCTGAGTCCCTTAAATCAGATAGAATCGGTTGTTTGTTCTCTCTTTTTTGATATTCTCGTGATAGTTGAGAAAGAATAATGATTGTGATGCCAAGCTCACTAGCCATATTCTTTAGTGTTTTTGTAATAAGTTCTATCTCAGCAACTCTGTTGCTTCCCGTAAAACCGGATAAGTGGATCAATTGAACATAATCAATGATGATTACTTTCATGTTTTCCTTAATACTACACTTACGACATTGAAGATAAAAACTCCCTAAGTCCTTAATACGATCTGTAAAAATTTGAATGTTATGTTTAGTATCCTTTAAATATTTCTTAACAGCATTGTAACGCTCTTCCGCTTGTGATTTATCCTTTCTACTGATCTCGGTAATATTTGAAATTATCCGCTGATACACCTCAGACTCATCCATCTCAAAAGACCAAAGGCCTACTTTATAGCCTTGATCGGTAATATTTAGAGCTAAATTAACCGCAAATGCACTCTTACCAACTCCTGTACCAGCTCCAACTGTAATTAATTGACCAGGTCTAAAGCCATCTATGATTTGGTCAAGATCCTTAAAACCGCTACTGATTACAGCTTGTTCTGTGCTATTTAAAACCTGCATCACTTCTGCTTCGTAATCGTGTTCATCGCTTGGCGTCATTCCATCAAGAAGAGCATTACATCGCTGACTGATATCTGTTACTATTTCCGTTAAATCCTTGTTATCCGCCGTATTAAGTATTTTTGGTTTAGCATTTTTATAAAGAAAAAAAGCCTCTCTCCTAAAATACTGTTTCTGTATCTGGTTAAAAACACCCTCAGCATAAACATCAGTACCAAGGAATGGCACACTCATCACCATACATTGCCTCAAGTATTCATCCCTTGAAACTCCATGCGAAAAACTTTGCCAGTCATCTTCTGCTATTGAATGAATGTGAAAGTAAATATCGCTAACCGATTTCCCTTCTTCCACGTATGATTTAACAATTTCAAATACGTGAACGGCATGAGGAGTGATGAAGTATTTTGCTATTAGCATTTTAGTTCCAGTAATAGCTGCTACCTCATCTTGGAGCATATGCCCTATCGCTATTTTTTCATTCTTTGCATCTAAGGCTTTTATTTCATCTAATTTTGTTAAAACGTCCTGATCCATTATTTTACTCCTTAAAAATATCTGATTACTCGGTGCTGAAAATCATACATCACTTGCTCGGCTTCTTTTCTCTTCATCTCGGCAAGCGACTGCGCTTTCTCCTCCTTGGTAAATTCTTTTTCGTTGTTTATCGCTTTGACCATGTAATTGATAAAGGCATTCTTTCCACCCCAAATTCTAAGGTTGGGATTGCTAACGACAATGTTTCTCATAATCGCTCTCACCCTCTCCCTAGAAAAATGCGGTTTATCACTCTTCTCTAGCACTACATCGATTAAATCATCCGTAAATTCAAACTCGTTAAGTAACTTGTTGCCGTGGTAGACATTCCCGTTTCTGGTATGAGTGTCGTTTTGTTGCTCCTTAACCTGTAGCATTTCCTGTCTTGCAAACTCTAACAGTTCCGAGTTAGGGGTAGGTCCTTGTGGTTTTTGATCAGGAACAACCTTAGGCGGTTCTGCTCCTGCTGTTTCCTGCTGTTTTGTTAAAACTAATCGTTCCTTATCCCGCTGAGCTTTAGCTCTTGCAAGTATCTCCTCAAAAGAATTTCCCTCAAGTGCATCACGTTCTCTTCTAGCCTGTTCCCTTGCTATCATTCTGTCTACACGACTCATGCTATGGAACTCCGTATTAGCCTCAAGCTCAGTCCGATTAGAAGAAATAAAATTAGTATCCTGATTTTTTGGATCTTGGCTCTCGTTACCCAAACTACTATCTTCACTGGAACAAAGATCTGAAAGATCTGTATTTATATCTAGTATATCTAAATCCCTATATTGTACCTGCGCGTGTATCGCGCAATTTTTTGCCTCATGTAAGGCAATTTTTTGCGCAATATCAGGCAATTTTTTACCCTCTATTGAGTAATTTTTTTTGCTATTAATTTGGAACTTTTTATTAAATAATTCAGGATAAAATAACTCAGGATTATTTATTCGTTCAATGCCGTCATCAGTATATTTTACTGTATAGCCATAACATTTTTTCTCACCTTCAAAAATGATAAAACGATGGTAGTCAAAATGAAAAATATCAGTTAATTCATCTATAATATTAGTATTCTGTCTTCGTCTTGCTTCAGTAATTTCTGATATCCAGTCATGATCAATAAAAATAATCCCAGTTTTACTGCGGTTAATTTGATCCGCTATATTAGCTAGTAAAATTTTAGTATTCTTGTTACCTATACATTTTGTCGGGTCATTAGCTCGCCCGATAAACTTTGCTACACGTTTTATTTGGTCAAATGTTTTCTCTATCTTGTTAGTCTTCTTATTATAGAATTCTAAGCTGATGACATTAGATAATGTTTTTGCCATGATTTTAAGCCTCAGCATTAATTAATTCCATAATACCAGATAATTTTTTATTCCCGTTTTTTTCGCTATTTTCTACCTCGGCCATATTAAGCTACCGCCATATCGATATTAATGTTCTTTAGGAAAGCCACAGATAACTCAAAGTCTCTAAGGTCCTGTTCTAGTATGCTACGTAAGGAGTTTACTATTTTACAAAACCGCTCTAACTTGTAATGACCGTCTTCTACCTTTAATAGGTTCTGTAGGTAAGTAAGAGCAAAACCAAGAATATCCAGTCTCTTTTTAAGAGACCACCACTCTTGGCTTTCCATTGGTAACTCACCAAGGATTCGATAACCGCCTGTATAATTTTTCTGCATTTGCTCATATAGCATTGCTATTGCGGCATTAACTCTTTGTTCGTAGGTAATAGGTTCTCGTCTAATTACTATCTTCATTATCTTGCTCCTCTAAAATTAGATTTATTAATGTATCCAGGTCATCCCAAAATACTCCGTGGAGTAGTGCGGGATCGCCTACCTTACTCATTCTTTGCAATCGTTTTGCTATTGTTTTGATATCTTCCATATATTACTTCCGTCGGTTTATTGCTTATTGGTAATGCCTCGTCTTTGTCCGTAGCTTTGTAAAGCTTCTCTTATTGCCGTAATGCGTTTGTTCTCAGCTCGCTTTGTTAAGGTGTTGCGGATTAGGTGAATTAGATAGAAATAAAACTGGATCACTGCTGTTCCCTATCTAAAAAGAAAAATTTACAGTATTCTGGATTAATTATTACCATGTATTTATGGTCGTGGTACTTACCCACTTTTTGAAATGATAGAACCTTTATATCTTCTAAACGTGTAAAAATATTTTTAACACCCTCAACGGTGTTTACCTCTAAAACAGTTATTAACTCTTTAAAGTCCAGAACTCCATTAGTAGTGATAAAATTTTTATTTTTTAAAAAATGAGTAATTAATCTTTCTAGATAACTACCATCCAATAATCTCAATCCATTAATATTTGAATAACAACGAAAATTATCAATTCTACATATAACATCGAAATCAAGCTCTTGTTTTACCATAATACAAACTACCTTTTTTAAATAAGTTTTATAAGTGTAATAGATTATGTATACTCTGAAAAATAGAACGTAATTTGTTTTGTTAACTAATTTTTAATCATTATGTTGAACTATATTTTATTGGCCATTTTCTTCGGTTATCTGATATTTGAATCACTTACCTCTTTTAAAGAAGTAAGAAGTATTAACTCCTTCTCTTTAGGAATAAAAGCTATATCTACATATGCTCTAGGGGCTACTATTACCGCAACCTGGGTAAGTGGTAGTGGTTTTATACTTGATTTAACCGAGTTTTATACCAGAGGACTGCTTTATTTCCTGGAATCTGTTGGAATGATTTTGGGTTTAATAATTATGTCTATGGTTTTAGTTCCTAGAATGGAAAGGTATTTAGGTACAATGTCGGTAGCAACAATAATGGGAGATGAATATGGACAAATAGTACGAGTTATTACAGCTCTTAGCGGGTGTTTAGTTATTGCAGGAGGTCTCTATATTCAATTCAAAATCATGGGCCAAGTTCTCTTTTATATGTTCCCATATATGAATCCATTTTTTTGGACTTGTATTAGCAGTATCTTAGTTATTGGTTACACTTTTTCAGGTGGGATTAACTCTGTTGTACATACAGATAAAATACAGGCGATATGCTTTGTAATTTCTTTGTTAGTAGGAGCAATTATAATTAGTACCAATATTACACCTATACCACCAAAAGCTGAAATTTTAGATAATTTAGGAAAACAATTTACTCTCGCTTATTTTGGTACTCTAACTAGTCAGGAATTATTGGATGCTTTTTTAATTTTTGGATACTTTATCGTACCAGGACTTTCACCTCAAACAGTACAACGAATAGCGATGGGAATTAATATCAAACAAGTAAAAAAAGCATACCTATGGTCATCTTTTTTGTTATTTTTGGTTTTATTTTTGTCTTGTTATATTTCTTATATACTTTATCAAAAAAATCCTAACTTAAAACAAGAACAAATACTACCATATCTTTTGGAGATTTTTTCTTTTGATGGGACAAGAGCAATATTAGCTATAGGTATAATTGCAATGTGCATGTCCACGGCAGATTCAAATTTAAATATCGGAGCCGTATTAATCGCTAATGACACTTATAAATGTAATACATTAACACCTTGGCAAAAATTAATATTTGCACGATATACTACTCTTGCCCTTGGTCTAGTTTCTTTAATTTTTTGTTATAAACAAGGTTCTTTTTTACAACTATTATTATTTTCGAAAACTTTTTATGTGCCTTTAATAACAGTACCTTTGTGGGCAGCAATATTTAAATTTAAAACCACTCAAAGATGTTGTCTTATAACTATATTTTTGACATTTCTATATATAGTTATATACAAATTCATACTACATCCTAAATTAAATATTATTGTATATGCCATGATATTTAATGGTATTACTTTATTCACTACCCACTATATTTTAGAAAAATGGGAACTACTCAAATGTTTCGGTATTACAGGTAAGTTAAAAGAGCAATAATATGAAGGACGCTCTTAGGGGTATTTTACTTTTATTCCAACTAATACTATGGGTGTCAATTCTATTTCCATTACATTTAAGTAAAATCATTGAAATATTAGAAAACTGGCTAGAGGTAACACTATTGTTATAATCGTTACATACAACCTTGTTCCCCACTTGATAAACCCATCATCACTGTTCCATTCCATATATTACCTTTTGTTAATATTTAAGGGGAATTCAGTGTATAACACTATCTGAAATTGTCAACTACCATTTTGAGTATACAAGAGTACATTACGACTCGTTTTTTGTTGATACAGGCGATATATAACAATCGATGGCGTTATACAATATATCTTGAAGAGACATATCATGTTTTGCCGCATATATTTTTATTTTCTTGTGCATATCCACAGTAACATAGGTTGCTACCATTCTCTTCCCAGACCTACTACTTACATTACCGTAACTTTTGTTTTGTCCTATAGAATTAAGTGTGTCTTTGAGATTGTGTTTTGATTTTGTATTTTTCATGTTTATTTGTCCTCATGTTTATTTATATATTTATAGACATGTCCTATTTCCAACATTGCTTTACCTTTAGGTTCATATTCCTGTACTCCTTGTCCACTAGTAATAGCATGTACATAACATAATCTCTGCACTATCATATACGGACATATATCTATATTATCTTTGTATTTATTGCTGATAGCTTCTTTAGCTTCTATTGACAAACTACTTGTATGATGTATTGCGTTAAAAACTATCACAAATGGTTTACCTGCTATTTGCGCCAGTCCAATCGTATTATCAATAGCATGTAAGTCAAATAGGTTAGGTCTACATGGGATGACAATCTTATCTGATATTTCTGCAGCTATTTGTGCATCTCGTTGAGAATGCGGGGGCGTATCTATAAATATTTCATTTATATTATTTTGTTGTGCTGCTTGAATAACATTACTGAGTCTTGCAGCAAATGATGAAATTACTAAAGGATATTTTGCATTACTATCACGAATATCCCCCCACGTCGTAGCACTTGCTTGAGGATCAATATCTATAATTAGAGCTTTATTACCTTGTAATGTTGATTGCACTGCTAAATTAATTGCTAATGTCGTTTTCCCAACCCCACCTTTTTGAGACATTACGGAATATATCTTAGATTTTTTCTTAAGTGTAGACATGTCTACATATATATTTGTTGATTTACATAATTGTCCACATTAACACTTTTACACATAAGGACAAGTAAAATTTTCATTTACACACTACAAACACATATGCTACATTTGAAAATGTTAATCTTTGGTCTCATTGATTAATATTATCTTCACAATTTGTTTTAAGGTAGCTACTTATCTTCTGATTCCATCTGTTCTCAACCAGTAGCTACCTGCTTCTATTCCCTAAAATAGTTATTATTTTTAAGCTACTTCCTAAAATATGGTATTATTACTTTAACCATATTTAGCTTGAAATCTTAATGAAAACTAACGAATCGCAACTACACGACTATACAGTCATCGGCATGTTCTTGAATCCTGAGGGCTTCTTTGACGTCAAGGTCAGTCTCAACAAAAAGGAAAAGTTTAAAGTCATTCTAAAATTTGCAAGTAACCTCATAGAAGACCTATTCGGTTCTTCCCTTTCCGAAGAAGAAGTTAATCACTCTGCACTGCAAGTACAGAGCTTATCATTACAGCATTAATGCCTTAGCTCTAGCTAGTTTTCAACTTGAAAGTCCCCATATTTCTCATCTTTAGACTCATGTTTATCAATAAGCTCTCTAGCTCTTCTACCTATATCTCCAACCAATATCCTATAACGATACTTCGTTACCCATACTATATGGTATGTGCAGTCGTATACTGTGTGGCTTGTTTTTTTATAATCTTGCATCGCTCTATATTATATGTTGAAACGACGCACTGCAAGTGCGGGGTTCTTCCCCCAAA
The DNA here is from genome assembly GCA_020429465.1 of Candidatus Dojkabacteria bacterium. Lineage (GTDB taxonomy): Bacteria > Patescibacteriota > Dojkabacteria > B142 > WJKM01 > JAGQLH01. Next base: position 9,583 of record JAGQLH010000042.1, read on the forward strand.
TTTGGGACAATAGAGAAAGCAGGACATACAATAGAGTATTTGCCACCTTACTCTCCTGACCTAAATCCTATTGAACCAAAATGGTTTCAAGCTAAGTCCAGGAGAAGGAAATATAATTGTGATTTGTGATGTAGATACGCTATTTGAAAAGTATATGGTATAACTGATTTATAGTGGTTTGGCTATATCTACTTTAGGAACGTCACAGATAGCCCCGTAGTACGCTACTTGCACCAAATAGCTCTCGGGTATCTGGTCGCTTCCTACCTCGCCCCATTCTTTCCCTTTGGTAAAACCCGCAGTCTTGCATTCAAGGATATATTCCTTATCCCCGACCCACCTGTCTATATTTGCCCCTAAAAATGGATATTCAGGGTGGTAAAGGACATTCGGCTCTTCAGAAACAGTTAAACCTGTATCCTGGCTATAGGCTTTTGCAATAGCGTCTTCTAAAAGCGTTCCCCATCGCATAGGAGCGTTATTTTCGTTTTCAGCTACCTTTCCCCTCTACTTTGTCCAAATACACGTCCAGTGGCGTTCTATATGCGTTTAAACCGCATATAGCCCCTAGAGCACTCCCTCCGATATAGTTCTTACGCTCTTTTAACCATTCTTTTCTGTTTTCCATTTTCCAACCTCACAGATACTTCCTGATAGTTTCAAATTCCCTTAAAGTCTCTTGTAGTACTTCAGGGACTTTATGCGCATTCTTAAACGCCATCAGTTCAAAAAACTCAATAGTCATCACGCAAAACTCCCTAGGAACAACTACAAACTCTTCTTCCGTCTTGGACTTAACCCACATGGACAAACTATGGGTGCTCATTCCGTCAAGCATATTGAATAACAACATTGAAAATTCTTCTTTCGGAATAAAACGATCTTTTACTATGCTTTCCATCTTACGCCTCCACTCCTCTGGTTGTCGTAAAAAAGAAACGTAGCTCTTGTTTCTCGTAAGCTGCGCTGTTTTCAGCTTCTTCTATAGCTTCTTCTAACGCTACTAGGTCATACGTGCTAGTATCCCAGTTGATTCCCAGTTTCATAGCACAGTCCAAGCGGTATTCATAATGGTCAATTGCCAGCATTAAGCCGTAGTAGTCCTCCCCGTACTGCTCATACGGAAAGTTAAGCTCCTTTGCTCTCTCTATCTGAAGTTCGGCAAACGCAGTCCTTGCCCTAGCTCCAATTCTGGCAAATGTAGCCCTTGCAGAGTCCGATAACTCAACACGCTCGCTTTTCTCTACGTGAAATACGGGTACTTCAGTGATATTGGCAGGAAGCTTATTGCCAAAACGCATGTTAAATAGCTCTTTTGCTGCTTTAGCCGCTTCAAGGTTACGAAAGGCTTGCAATAGCCTCCCGAGGCGCAAGTAATGCTTTCCTTAAAGCCTCTTTAGCCTTTACAACGCTTATTTCCTCAAAACTCGGCACAATAGCTAACTCATTCTTATTTGCTATTATACCACAGCTTGCAACTACTCCTGAATTTTTCTGATTTTCTTTAGTAGAAAAAGAAACTTGACGTGACGGTACTGTTAAGATATTTTCCATGATATATCTTCTTTTTGAAATTAATAATAGGTAAGCCGAAATCTTACCACCCAATAAGATACTTAAACGCTTGAAGTTCGTAGCTTCAGGCGTTTTTTTTTGTGCCTTACTTAAAGGTTAATATACATAGGAAAATAGAGTATGTCAAATATTTTATTTATTTATGTAAAATATTTTCTCTTACGGAATGATATTTTATTATATCGTCAAATTTTTGAGGTTTTAATACAAAAGAACTCAATCTACTCCCAGGATTAATATTTCTTGTAATTAATTTTTCTTTTTCTAAAACTTTTAAAGCAGCATAAACAGCTGGTCTAGAAACGTTAGATAATTTACTTAAATCTTTAATATTTATTACAACAACATCATCTATGGCCAATTTAATAAGTGTTTTTAATACTTCCCTATAAGTTCTGCTTAATAATGCATAACTATCAATAGCACTAAATAATAATTCTTTATCTTTCATAATTTTATTTATTTATTTAATTGATGAACAATTAATAACAATATACCTAAGCCAAAAACACATATAACAAAAATATAAATAAATATTTCATCTGTACTAAAACCTTTTTTATATTTATTTATAAAAACAGCTATTTGTGTTTT
>JAGQLH010000043.1 GCA_020429465.1 Candidatus Dojkabacteria bacterium
AATATAATTTTTCATGAAAGCATTCTTAAAATATAAAATAGTATATCTCTTTAAATTAGTAGTCCGTACTATTGAAATGCTCCCGGTATTTCAATCCCGGTTTGTTTGATATCTTTTACATAGGCTGATGCAACAATAGTATCAAGTACAGAGAATAATTCGTTTTCAGGACTCAGTTGTGAATTTGATTCAATGTGAGTATAAAATGTACTGCCATCTTCCCATCCATTTTCCCAAAAGTATGGTATCGAGTATTCAGCATTAGCTGGGTCGAGATTATTTTCCTCTTCCCATACACTAATATAATTGAAATTTAAACCCGAGACACTAGATCTTAGCAAAAGGTTGTTCTGTATTATTTGTGGTGTCTTTCTATCAATAATTTCGTACTCAGAAGGTAAGGAGGTAAGTTCTTTAGGACCGGAGTAATAACAACTTCCTTCAAAATATAGTCTTACTATTTCCCTAGGATCTTCCACTATAATCTGCAAACAATCAAAGCCTTCTCCATCTTCTTGAGAATCATGGGAATAATTCCATTCAGCAGGTATGTTAAAACTAAATACCTTTTCTACAAAATAGCCCATTGCAGCGGTAGTGTATTCAATTTCAACATCTTGATACCCACTATCTGTATGGATTACTGAGGGAACGGTATTGCTAGGATTATCTTCAATAATGGTAGTTGATGGTTGATCAGCAGGCTGGACAGTTGTAGCATTTTCATTTGCAGGAAGCAGTGTACAACCAACAAGAAAAAAAGCAATGAATGGAATAATGAAAATATAATTTTTCATGAAAGCATTCTTAAAATATAAAATAGTGTATCTCTCAGAAGAGATCTTCAAAATTTGTACAATATTGAGTTCTCAAAGAGCCGTGAAAACGATATGTTCATCACGAGACTCAGTGACTGAAATTTTTGTTTAGGTTAAACAACGCATATAGGGCCGTGTCAGAAATATCATGACAGAAGCTCTATGAAAATCATATCACTTAAGGTCTAGTCAGTTATACCAGTCAACGCTATAGATTACATTGTACTACTGCGCAAAGTCGTTGCATTTACGGTATATATTCGCTTTTTCTTAGAACTGACAAAATTACTTGTATCATTTATAGTATAAGAGAATCAATTAATTAGAAATATATGGAATTGCCAAAGAATCTACCAAAAACTATCGTTTTACTTGTTCTTGATGGGTTTGGCGTTGCTCCAAAGAGTAGGGGAAATGCAATTTCTCTATCAAAAACACCAGTTCTCGATAGACTCTTTAAAAATTATCCACATGCAAAGATTTCTGCTTCTGGGAATGAGGTTGGTTTAGATATGGGAGAAGATGGAAATAGTGAGGTTGGACATATGACGATGGGAGCGGGTCGAGTGATACTTCAACTCTCAAGTCGTATTGATGAATCCATAAATTCAGGAAATTTTTATAAAAATGAGGAGCTCCTCAAAGCACTTGAATATGCCAAAACTAATGATTCACATGTACATTTACTAGGACTAATAGGAGGAGGTGTTGTTCATGCTTCTCTAGAACATGCAAAAGCACTTATTACCCTTTGTAAACGAGAAAAGGTGAATCCAAACAGAGTATTTTTTCATGTAATAACTGATGGTCGAGACTCCGAGCCAAAATCTGCACTTACCTACATTCATGAACTTGAACATCATATGCATAAAGAGAGAGTAGGTAATATAAGTACAATTATCGGAAGACATTATGCAATGGATCGTGATGAACGGTGGGAAAGAACATTGAAAGCATATGATTTGTATACGAAAGCGGAAGGGAAAGAGTTTGAAACTTGGGAAGAAGCTGTAGAGCATAATTATGATTCTGGAGTTGTTGATGACCAATACATTGAACCAAGTGTAATACTAAATTATGATAGTCCGTTTCCAGCTATTGATAAAAAAGACGTGGTAATTTTTTTCAATTATAGAGCAGATAGAGCTATTCAAATCAGTAGTGTATTCCAAGATTCCAAGCTACAAAAACAACTATCAAGAGAAACTATACCAAAACTTTATTTCCTGGGGTTTGCGAAGTACTCAAATCACATTCCAAAACATACTGCATTTGGAAAAGAATCAATAGTAGATACCTTGGGGGCTACATTATCAAAACATAGAAAATATCAGTTGAGAATCGCAGAATCGGAGAAGTTCCCACATGTTACATACTTTTTTAACGGAGGAAGAGATGAGCTATTCGCAGGGGAAGACAGGGTAGAGATACCCTCAAATAAGAAAGTGAAGACGTACGATAAAGCTCCGCATATGAAAGTGAAAGAAATCACAGAAGAAATGATTAAACGCCTTGAAAAGGAAAAATACTCATTTATACTTGCGAATTTTGCTAATGCAGATATGGTAAGTCACACAGGAGATATTGATGCTACCATTGCTGCTATTGAATATATGGATGGAATGATAGGAAAGCTTGTAAAGATTGTTGAGGCAAATGATTACATCCTTGTCATAACTGCAGATCATGGAAATGCGGAAGAAATGTTTGTAGATGGACATTTAGATACAAAGCATTCAAATAATCCAGTTCCATTCGTAATTATTGGAAAGAATATCGGAAAAAGCTACCGGCTTAAACCAGCTGGATCATTAGCGGATGTAGCTCCAACTATTTTAAATTTACTAGGAATAGAAAAACCTGATAGTATGACAGGCGAAAATTTGATAGAGTAAACTATGCAAATATTGACTAATATCACACAATTTTTTACAAATTTAATCTTAGCTGGTGTTTTATTTGGTATAGTCGGGGTGGCAAGTATGTCGTTGTATGCCCTTTCTCCTCGACCATATGTCCCTGAATATGAATACACTGCAGAGAATTATTCCCATGGTAAAGGTGAATCAGTACTCGGAATTCAAGATTTTAATAAACAAGCTACTAATAGTTCCTCTATAAAATTTATGGAGTTGGTTGATCCATCTCTCTCTAAACGAGTATATAACAATGACTCTGGAGGTGTAATGAAAATAACTCTGTATGATCTTACTACACTAAAGATGTTTAATATTGCAGAGTTAATTAATTCAACAGCTAAATCGTCTGAATACCTTGTGAGAGTTTGGTGGAATAGTGATGCTGTTCGAGTTAGTGTGGAACAGGATGGGAATACATTTACCAACAAATCAGTAGAAAGCTTTGAGCAAGGAGTAGTACCAATAACCGTCAGTCCAGCAGAATTTTCACGAATTGGATTACGAATCTCTCCAATCGATACTATGGAGAAACCATCATCACTCGATATTGAAATTGAAATTATTGAGCGTTAGTCGACACGTAAGGCTCCTAAAAATGCCTCTTTCGGAATTTCCACACTTCCAAATGATTTAAGTCTTTTTTTACCTTTCTTTTGTTTTTCTAAAAGCTTTTTCTTTCGAGTGACATCTCCTCCGTACAATTTAGCGGTAACATCTTTCCGGTATGCTTGAATTGTTTCGCGAGCTATTACTTTTCCTCCAATTGCAGCCTGAATTGGCACTTTAAATTGCTGACGAGGTATAAGTTCCTTCAGTTTCTTTACAAGATCTCTTCCTCTTCGTTCTGCTTTATCTCTGTGTGTAAGGAATGAGAGTGCTCCTGCATCTTCACTATTTACAAGGACACCCACCTTAACAATATCAGCTTCTCTATATCCAATAAATTCGTAATCCATAGTTGCATAGCCCTGTGTAGCAGATTTCAATGTATCAAAGAATGTAGTAATAATTTCTGCAGTAGGAATTTCGTATTTTAGAATTACATGTTTTTTTCCTTCAATAACTGCTTCGCTTGAAATATATTCCATCCGTTTATATTCACCTCTATGATTTTGGCATAACTCCATTATATTCCCGATATACTCATCTGGTGTTAATACCTCGAGTCGAACCCATGGTTCTTCAACCTTTTCAATGAGTGTTGGGTCTGGGAATTCTCCTGCAGTTCTAACATTAAAAGAGTCATCTTCATTTTGTTGCGCTACAGAAAGCATAGGTACCTTAGACATATCTTTTGTAGTGAGCCAGACTTTGTAATCAACAGTAGGTGAGGTAGAGATGAGATCTATATCAAATTCTTTTTCAAGACGCTCCTGTGTAATTTCTAAATGAAGAAGACCTAAAAATCCACATAAGTAACCTGAGCCGAGTGCTAACGAGTGTTCTCTTTGATATGACAGTGCTGCATCATTCAATGCAAGTTTTTCAAGAGATTGACTAAATTCTTCAAAATCATTTGCCTCTACGGGAAATAATGATGCATAAACCATAGCTTTAGGTGGTTGATATCCAGGTAGCTGCTCTATATTTCCTTTACGATATTTTTCGGTAGTTAGTGTATCACCTACATGGATTAATTTAATATCTTTTAATCCCGTCGCTATATATCCTACTTCTCCTGCAAGTAATTCTTTCTGTTTTTCCATAATTGGACGCATATAACCAATTTCTATCGGTTCTACTTTCTCTCCCGATCCAATACTAAATAGATTATCCTGCTCGGTAATTTTTCCATCAACCATTTTCACAAGTACCACGACGCCTTTGTGTTCATGATAAAAAGAGTCATATATCATCATACGGGGTGGTTTACTATCAAGTTCTTGTTTTGATTCTACTCCAACCGTTGGTGCTGGGCATCGTTCGATTATTGCATTTAGGAGTTCCGAGACTCCTATTCCACTTTTTCCCGATGTAAGAATAATTTCCTCTTTCGAGAAACCAAACGTATTTATTAACTCATCTGTTACCTTCTCTACTTGTGCAGAGGGTAAATCTACTTTATTAATAGCTGGGATAATCTCGAGATCGTATTCAAGAGCTTTATAAACGGTAGTAAGTGTTTGAGCTTGAATACCTTGTGTTGCATCAACTAATAGAATTGCAGCCTCACATGAGGCAATAGAGCGTGAAACTTCATAAGAGAAGTCAACATGTCCCGGGGTATCTATAAGATTAAGGATGTATGGATCTTTAGAGACATAGGAATCATTATCCCCTGAATATTCGTAACTCATACGTGCAGTCTGGAGTTTGATTGTAATACCACGTTCTTGCTCTAGTTCCAATGTATCTAGTACTCGATCCTTCATGTCACGTAAGGCTATTGTTCCGGTTTCAGATAGTAGTCGATCTGCTAATGTAGATTTCCCATGATCAATATGAGCAATAATGGCAAAATTTCTAATGTAGGATGCATAATTTGTTCCCATAATTTCTTTCTTCTCCTCTTTGTTAAATCTAGGTATAATAAAAATATTCAATAATTTTGGAGCATGGATAAAATCCAAAATTGCCACTAATATTACCATGAATGAGGCAAAAACAATAAAAGTTTTATTGGTCGAAGACGAACAAGATGCTCGTGAGATCTATGCGGATATACTTTCAGCAAATGGTTTTTATGTCGTATCGGCTGTTGATGGCCAGGATGCTCAGGAGAAATTAGACCAGGAGTCTTTTGATATCGTTTTGCTTGATATTATTACTCCTCGAAAAGATGGGATACAGACACTCTCAGAAATAAAAGCAAATCCAGACACATTTGGAACCCCAAAGGTAGTAATGCTTTCAAATATAGCAGGTGATATTTCTATAGATAAGGCGATGGAGCTTGGGGCAGACGGTTATATGCTTAAATCTGATGTTGAGCCAACAGATCTCGTCAATATTGTGAGGAAATATTTTGAGTAAACAAAGATCTACTTCTGTATTCCTTTTAACTTTTCAATTTCATCTTTGAGTTTTTGATATTTTTCAGCATTTGCTATACAAACAGCAATATGATCTGTGAATGCTTCAAGGACTTCCTTCTCAATCGAAAAATCATCAATATAATCCTTACCAAATCCGATCATTCCGTATGTAATATTTCTATATATGATGGGGAAGATATAAATGATTTTACTGTTGTTACCTTTTGAAGTAGGTGAGAAACCTTCAAAGGTAAGAAAGGAGTTGAGTAATCGGATAGATTTTTTGTAAGGTAAGGTTTTCTGTCTTTTATGGTTCTAATTACAAGATTATCCTTTTCATTAATACTTATACTAAGACTATTAAAAGGCTTCCCAATGAGTTTGTCAGCCATTTGTGTAAAGAAGGTTTTTGAATACACCTTTGCGAATACACGGTCACCTTCTACTACACAAATAAATGCAGCCAATAAGCCAAGATCAAAAGCAATTTCGTCGACTGCATCTTGCAATACTTGATCAAGCTCAAGACTAGTTGAAAGTTTTTTTGAGGTTTGTAGTATTTGAGATAAATAATTTTGATCTAACTCAAAGAGAGAAATGACTTCGTGAGTTTTTAAATTAAGGACTTCGATGATCTTAATTAGAGTCTCCTTACTTGGGTTAACCTTACCTGATTCCATTCGAGATATGCTTCCTGCAGACGCATTAATTTCAGTTTCAAGTTTAAACTGACTAAATCCCTTTTGCATTCTATATGCTTTAATTTTATCTCCGATACTATTCATAAAAATAGATAGGTTTATAGTTCTTAGTGATTTATATCATAGATCAAATATAGATTCACTGTATCGCGACGCAAAATTAGGGCTAACTTTTACTTTTCTTTAACTTTTCAATCTCCTTATACAGGGAATCGAATTTTTTAGCGTTTGCTATGGCTGTTGCAGTAATTCGATTAAAGCTTTCTAATACTGGGAGTTCGTTATCAAAGTTACCTTCATAATCTTTGGCATAAAACATTGTTCCAAGTACTTTATCATTGTATATAAGTGGCATAGCTATCCCTATTTTGAATTTTAAAATTTTTCCAATTACTCTTATCACTTGGTCAGGCATCGCATATTTGGTAGCTTTTGTAAGGTCGTAAGTAAATATATTAGATCTAGTATTAACAGCTTGTACACATAAATTATCTGTATGTTTCTGCAGATGTACAAAATACTCTTCAAAAGGGAATTCGAGTAAATTTAGAATAGCTTCTGTATACCAGGTTTGTGTGAAGATTCTTGATCTTAACAACTCACCATCAACGAGGAGAATTACAGCCAAACTCAATCCACATTCTATGGTGAATGAGTTTACCGCATTTTGAAGAATTTCATTTAAATCAAGTGAACTATGAATTTTATGAGAAGCGCTTACTAAGGATGCGAGATCATCGACTTTGACATTGAAAAGTGTAGCAACCTGCAATGGTTGGAGCTCTAATGCCCCAACGATCTTGGCTAACGTCTCCTTTGTTGGATTTGATTTTCCACTTTCAATTCGACTAATACTCCCGGCAGCAAGTCCAATTTGCATCTCCAAATCTAATTGACTAATACCTTTTTGATTTCTAAAGAGTCGAAGATAATGTCCTAAGCTATTTTTGTTCATTTATCAGTAGTATCAAAAAACTACTGTTTTATACCATATAAATTTGGGGAAGACATTGTATAGCAGCGCAAAATATGAGTCTACTAAGCTTTAACTGGTCATTCGGTTTAGTTTATTTTTGAGTTCATATAACTTATTTGCGTTATTTATAGCAGCTGCAATATGATTAGTATAAGTTCGTAGCATTGGAATTTCAACTTCAAAATCATCTTCATAACTCTTACAGAAAAGTATTGATCCTAGTGGGCTATCGTGACAGTATATTGGTAGGATAATTCCTGACTTAAATCCAATCAATCTACTAATAGCCTTAGTAGTTTTACGAGAATATGCGTGTATAGTTGCCCTATGTAAATTATTTATGTGGATTGATTTATTTGAAAGTGCTGATTCAACGCAAGCATTATCATTGTGTTCGGTCAATGAGACTGAGTATGTTGAAAAGGACTTTGGTAGTAATTTTGTAACAGCAGTTGTATACCAATGCTGAGTAAAATTAGTACTATATAACCTATCATCTTCAATTATCAGTATTACAGATGCTAGTAGGTCCAATTTCTTGGTTATTCCATTGACTGAACTTTGTAGAATGTAGTTCAAATCTGAAGAAAAAAGTAAATCTTTAGTCACATCCATGACACTTGGAATTTCCTCATTTCTTATATTAAATAGGGTTGCAACTTGTAAAACATTCAGCCCAAGTCCTTCAATGATATCGGTAATTGTCTCTTTAGTAGGGTTGACTTTACCACTTTCTATTCTGCTTATACTACCAGCTGAAGCACCGATTTTAATCTCAAGTTCAAGCTGACTCATTCCTTTCTGGTTTCTAAATTTTTTTAGTTTCTTTCCAATATTGCGAGACATATTAATTTGTAAATCATAGATTTATTCAGTTATAACATATAAAAACAAAGATAACATTGTCATACAACGCAAAATAGTGAAAAAACTTGTAAGCATTTCAAGAAAACGCTTTATACAGGAGGAAATTAGAGTTATAGTGATTATGTTTAAGTAGATAAAATAGAGTTGATCGTCATCCTAATTTAGTTTTTAGTATTCGTTTCTCATAGATAATTTTTCGAGTTCCAATAATTACAGTATTTTCCATAATTTCTTGACTGATTTTTATAGGGTTAGAAAAAATCTATTTGGAGAAAAAGGTCGTAGGGGAGACCAATTATGGGAATGGACAATGAAAGGACTTAGGGCAACAGAGATTCCAGTGACTGCTTCGTTACCAGAAGTAGATAATACAGAGTTAAAACTTCTAAATGTACTATGGACAGTTCTAATAGATGATATTGCTGATGAGTATGAGATTAGTAGGGCATCGCTAATTTTACCTTCTGTGATACTGGGGGAAGTAAGTAATAATATATATAGTAAAAACGAAAAAGATTATATAGAATTAATATTTGAGATAGGGAATATATTAGGAGTTGAGGTTAAAAAACTGCCTAGCTATAGTAATTACAAGAATTGGTATATAGAGGAGTTTGAAAGGTTAAAGTTATCGTTCACATACTCTTTTTTAATTAGAACAGATCCAGAAAATATAGATATAAACAAGTATATATATGTTCTTAGTTCAAATATGCAAATTGTTGTGAATGGAATTTACGACTTAATGTCGTTTAATGATAGACCTTCAGAACAAGAGCTTGCTGACATAAGAAAAATTTTAGGATTTGGCCAGAGAATGGCGAGAATTATTAATTCTATAAATTCATTTGAAAAAGAAGTTGTCCACAAAGATTTTAGCAGTGAAATAATACTATGGACCTGTAAATTAGGGCTAGAAGAACCAAAAAATTTGGGGAAGATTGATTCCGGTCAATTGATACAAACAATTAAAAGTACTAGAATGAAAGACTTCTTAATTCAAATGCATAGCACGTATTACTCTGCTATTAAACAATATGCTAACCATTTTTCATTTTTAAATTTTGCAGAGTATCTTAAAACATTAGATAAATTTGAGAAATTACAAAACGAATATAAAAATGAAATTTAGGGAGATAGTTTCAAAAATTTTACGTAGAATAATTTTTCCAAGGTTGTATGAGGAAAGGTATTCCCATAACCACATTCCAGAAGGTATTACAGAAAGAGAGCTAAGGTATGAGACAATTCAAAAGGTCTTTAAAATAATATCATCAAATTTAGATTTAAATGATGTAACTCAAAGAGTCGTTGATGTAATGTCAAACGATATGGATTACCCTGGGGGGATTCTATTTATATATAAAAAAGAACGGGATGTCTTAGTCCCATGGACAACAAGTAATACAATCTTGGTGAATAAGGTCCTGACATGGTTACCTCGGCCCCTCAAAGAACATGAATTTAATTTATCCTTAAAAAAAAATAAGTTAATAGAATCATTCGATGAAGAAAAAATTCTATATACCCACAATCAAGCAGACTTCATTTCTCCAGTAGTTAGTGAAAACTTGGTAGATAGAATTAATAACTTAGTAGGTATTCGTACGACAATTGCTGTACCAGTGATATTTAAAGGTGATAAATTAGGAGTGATGATGTTTAACTCAATAAGAGAAAAGGTTACTGAGTATGAACTTGAAATGCTTATGGTTTTTGCAGATATGGTTGCAATAGCAATCCAAAACGCACGGTTATACACAAATTCTCAGAATCAGATTTCCCAGTTAAAAGCTAAGAATAAAGAGTTATCTACTATTTTTAAGATTACAAATCAAATAGTAAGTACCCTTGACCCTCGTGAGGTAGCTCAGCGTTCAGTAGATGCTATCCCTTCGGAAATGGGGTATTTTGGTGGGATTATACAGCGATACAACGAAGATACAGGAGAAGTTGTACCAATTGCAGTTACAGAAACAGCATTCGAGAAGCAAATTCTGGAAATACTCCAAAAGGAATATAAAGATTTTACTTTTAATGTTACTGATGAAGCAGTATCAAAGCAGCTTAATGTAGTAGCTATACAAAGCAGGGAGCCCCAAAAAGCGGATTCACTTATACCTGCAATATCTCCACCAGTACCAGAGTCGGCAGCAGAGCTTATAAATAAACTTATTAAAACAAAATCTGTATTAGCATATCCAATTATGTCGAGAAATAAGGTTATTGGTTCAGTTACTTTTGTAATTACAGACAAAACGTTAGAGCAACTTACCCAGGAAGATTACGATCTGATGCAAACATTTACCTACCAAATTGGAATCGGTATGGAGAATGCCCAGCTATATGAAGATTCTCAAGAGCTCAGTGATTCACTTGAAAAGCAAAATTTAGTGCTAGAGGCAAAGAATAAGGAGCTCGATACTATCTTTCGAATTACGAATCAAATAGTAAGTACCCTTGACCCTAATGAAGTAGCGCAACGAGCTGTTAACTCAGTACCACTTGAAATGGGTATATACGGGGCAATATTGAGTAAAATTGATAGGTCAAAGAGCAAATTCGAATTGCTCGCTATGACCGAGCAAATTGGAAGTGCTGCATTCGATACCTATGTGAATGAAAATAATCCATTTTGTCTAATTACAAATAAACCAAATACTATTTCTGAGTATATTATGTTCAAAGAGGATCAATTCAGCATAACAGATAATATGGTAGAAGCCCTTGGAGCAGTATGTGGTGAAGAATTAAGTGAAAACTTCCAAAAATTATTAGGTATACAAACAATAGTTACCGTTCCATTACGAACACGAAATGAAGTAACTGGATTAGTGACATTTTTCCTAGCTGATAGAAAGGTAGATCAATTAAATGAAGAGGACTTTGATCTTATGCAAACATTCGCAAATCAAGCTGCAATTGGTCTTGAGAATGCTCGCTTATTTAGTGAGTACCAAGAGCTCTCAAAATCATTACAAACAAAAAATCAACAACTAGAAGCCTATGCTCAAAAAGAGCGAGATATTTTAGATATCATGGGGCATGAATTACGGACACCAATAACAATAGTACGAAATTCACTCGCATTTCTGACATCATATATTTTGCAGGAAGATTATGATCAAGAAAAAATGCAAAAGTATATTAAGATTGCACTTAGATCAACTCGAAGGGAAATTAATATTATCGAGACAATGCTTGCTGCAACAAAAGTAGAAGCAGATAAGATAACATTATCACGGTCTGAAGTTGTAACACATGAGGTTATTGAAGAATCACTAGAAGGACAAAAACATATAGCCCAACAGAAAGGTTTAGATGTACAGGTAAGTATCGCAGATGGGATAGGCAATATTTATGCTGATCGTTCACGAATACAGGAAGTCTTTGATAATCTTTTAAGTAATGCAGTTAAATATACACAAGAAGGGACTGTTTCTATTTCTGCATATGAGGAAGGTGAAAATATTGTATTTAGTGT
>JAGQLH010000044.1 GCA_020429465.1 Candidatus Dojkabacteria bacterium
TAAACACAGACCTTCTGTCTTTGATATTCAATTTGATTTTTCAAAATTAGCAATCAAACTTGCCCCAAAACAACGAGTAGACCTCGGAGCCTTGGGAAAAGGCTTTGCGATTCGTCTTGCCCGAAATCACTTACTCGCATGTGGCATTGAGAACTTCCTTATAAATGCTGGAGGAGATATATATGCTCATGGTATTAATCAACATAATAATTTGTGGACAGCATCACTTTTCGATCCAAATAAATCCCTTACTAGCTCTTCTTACAAGGATAAAGGGATTGTACAATTAAAGAACGAAGCACTCGCATGCTCTGGCGGATGGGCACGTAAAGTAGGAGCATTCCATCATTTAATCAATCCAAATACTGGCGATCCAATTGGCACTAATAAAGGTCAAAAAGTGATAAATAGCACTGAATTCAACAAAACCATTTATGTTAAAGCAAAAGACCCAGTCATCGCAGATGCATTCGCGACTTTATGCTTTCTCACCCCCAAAATTGATACGGAACTCCTCAAAAAATACTCAGTAACTATTTTATAATCAATTACTACCCGCGCCCTATTTTAAAATTTCCAATTCTCAATTTTCTTCCAGATCTATTCTTATACGTGTAGAATGCCCTGACAACATAGTAAGAAACGAGTAGATGTTTATTGTACTCGGAGAGATTAGATACAAAAAGCTCAAAAGGTAATCCTGCACTAGAAAGAGAGATCTTCCATGGAATTTTTGCACATACTGTTGCATCCTTAACATCATGAAGTTCAAATCGATTATCACCTTTACCCCATTTTTCTCTATATAACAAATTTTGTTGATCATCATAAATGTCAATTGTGAATTTTCCTTGAAAGACATCTTTCAAAGTTCCTACAGAAACATATCCTATGATTTTTTCATCACAGATAACCTCCCACTTTTCCCCTCTGACCTTTAGTTCTAAATTTACATTGTTGTAATTGCACAATATTCGCCCAGATATATTTTTGCCAAAAAATATTGAAGGTGCCTGTAGAATTCCAGCTGCTATTAAAGAATTATGATTATCAGCATTTTTTGCTCCTAATTTGAAATAATATCGCTCAAGGGAAAATTTCAAAAAGCCCTCAAATATCTTTCCATTGAATACCACTCCCTCCTTAATAGGAGTAAAGACAAGTGAATACTTTGAGGTCATGTCTTTGAATTCATCCCGTAGCAAATCCGGATTAGAAAATAATTCAGAGATTTTAATTGGGTATCTTTTGTTAAAAAGATAAAAAAATATACCAAGGAAAATTATTATCCCAAAAATAATAATGCAATTTAATATAAGACCCTCTACCATATCCTGGAATATACTAGTCACTTCCATTACACTTTGAAATATTAATAAATGAAATACTACTTAATTTTATCTCTTCTACCCACACAAGTAATACCATTATAAGAAAAAATCTTGTAAACTGTAGTAGTTTTTCATATACATTTTACTTAGCTTTACTGTCTAACTGAAATTATGTCTCAATCAACTGGATTAGGTCGTGGTCTTTCTTCGCTAATTTCGGATGAAACACTTGCTTCATTCAAACAAGCATATATACCCGATCTTCCCATCGACAATATTATTCCGAACCAATACCAACCTCGTGTTGAAATGGATCCTTCTAAATTAGTTGAACTAGCAGATTCAATTAGAGAGCACGGAGTAATCGAGCCTTTAATTGTTACTCAAAACTCATCAACTGAATTCGAACTTATTGCAGGAGAACGCCGCTGGAGGGCTTCCAAGTTAGCTGGACTAAAAAAAGTACCGGTGGTTGTCAAAGACGCTTCACCACAACAGATGCTAGAACTTGCAATAGTTGAGAATATTCAACGAGAAGATTTAAACCCGCTCGAAGAAGCACTCTCATTTGATCATCTTGCAAAAAAGTTCAATTTGACACATGGGGACATAGCAAAAAAAGTTGGGTATAGCAGACCTGCAGTAGCAAACAAAATTAGGTTACTACAGTTGCCAGAAGAACTAAAAAAAGGATTGGTTTCTGGAACTATTTCGGAAGGACATGCACGTTCGTTACTAGGGTTGGACAATGTACAAACAATGGAAGCTGCATACAGAATTATAATACGGGATGGACTCAGTGTTCGTGCGACAGAAAAGCTTGTACAGAGATTGCGCCAAGAAAAGTCTACCAAGAAAAAACCAAAAAAGGTTTCTCTTACTCCAAAACTGAGAGAATTAGAGACAAAACTACAAAAATCAATTTCATCTGAGGTAAAACTTACCTATTCTTCTCACGGAGGTAAAATTACTATTCCGTTCAAAAACGAAAAAGAATTACAAGAAATAATATCTCATATGTCCTAAAATTTGGTACTCTGTAGTATAATTATCCCATAGTTAAAAAGAATCTATGCCAAGAGTAATAATATCTGCTGGACACACATCACAGGATCCTGGGACAGCTTCAAATGGACTTCGAGAAGTTGATCTGACACGAGCAATTTCACGTAAAATTATCCCCCACCTTAGGGCGAGTGGCGTAATTACGCTTTCCGTACCTCCGAACATGGATCTTTCACGAAGAATAGAATGGATAAATGGGACTGGTTACAGTGAAGATTTCAAAGATATAGCAATAGAGATTCATATTAACGATGGAAACAAGTCCGGTCTTGAATTTTGGCACAAAGGTAAAGATGGAGAAGAATCCAAAAGGTTGGCGACCCAGATCATGGAAAGTACAACCAAGGAGACTTCATATGAAAACCAAGGGATAAAAAGTGAATTCGATCATGAATTTGGCTCTCTTGCTTTCATTAGCAACACAAAGACTATTTCGGTGCTATTAGAATGTCTCTACATTGACAATCCTGAAGACGCAAATAGGTTAAAAGATGAAAGCCAGTTGGAATTATTGGCCACAGGTATTGCAAAGGGAGTACTTACCTACCTTGGTGTACCATTTCGAAAAGCCCAGGCTACCGTGCCACCCAAAGTGACTCCCAAACCTGAAGCAAAACCAATAAATAAACCAAGCATTCCAACATCAACACCTAATTTCTCGAAATCTAACGCTGCTCCTTCATTTAATAATAACTCAAGCCCTACTCGGCCAAACGAACGCACTAATTCGTTTTCTCCGCCTGGAGTACCTAACCAGGCACCTCCTATGTCACGTGAACAACGCAAGGATATGGTTATGAAGATGTACAATAAAGTACTTGGAAGAGAGCCTAATCAAAACGATTTAAACTATTTCCTCAACATAGGGATAACTGAAGAGAAGTTACTTTCTCGAATGATTGATTCTCAAGAACATTTAGATATGGTGAAGGCAAAATCGGACTTTGACAAGGTGAAAAAGGAATATGAAAAACAAAAAACAACTCTTACCCGATTACGTGCAGAGTACCAAGATAATAGAGCTATGCTACAAAATCTGACAAAACTCTTACACCAGAAGAACAGAACGATCAGTGAAATGAAATCCCGGATGCAAAATCCAACACAATTTAGCACCCTAAATTCTTCCTCTTCTACTCCAAAAAATACTAAAAAATATAAGGGATCACTCTCAAGTAGAATATTCCATTTTTTTAGTAATATCCTTGGGTAATTTTTCCTTTCCCTTACGTCTCTCTTGGTAGTATAATTAACCGTAGAATGCTAGGTGACAGCTTTGGCACTCTAAAATAGTAAGAACGGTATAGACTGTCAAAAAGAATTAACACAAGGGATGAGAACATTTGTTTGTAAAATTCATACAAATTTTCGAATATTTTATTCATGAAACAACAAATACTACAACGGCTTTTGCTTTAGATTTATAAGTTGAATATCTCAGCTTTTTTGTCGTTATATACCTAGTATTCATGATTGTTTATGAAAAACCTCCGCTAGTTTAATTCCTCTTTGCAGAATACCTATATTGTTTATATCGGTTACATTATTTTTGTAGAAAATACGATGGAAATACTCCTTATACTACTAAGCGTACTCGCTACGATTGGTATAGCTGGGGGCGTCTTTTTCTAAAAAAAAAAAAAAAAACTTGAAGAAAAACTTAAAGATCCCAAGTATGTGGAAATGTCAGAAGAACAAGCGATTGAGAAAGCTAGTTCAAAGGCACAAGGAATAATTCGTGAAGCGGAAGAGAAAGCAACAGCAATTAAAGTAAAGGCTGAAAAATCAGCCCAAGATGCCCACAAAAATTTAGTTGATCAAGAGGAACGTCTTGATAAACGAGAAAAATCATTACTTGAACGATCAAAAAGTATCGATTCTCGTTATGACGCACTTGAGAAACAAGAAGCAGAACTTGAAAGCGCAAAGCTAGAAATAAAAAACCTCAAGGACGAACTTGAAACCAAACTAGAAAAAATTGCTAATCTGTCCCGAGAAGAGGCAAAAGAACAATTAATGAAGGAAGTTGAAGAAACTCTTGCGGAAATGATTGCAAAGCGTATTAGAGATTCAGAGTTCAAACTCCAATCAGAAGTTGAAGAACAATCAAAGAATTTATTGATTGATGCAATGCAAAGAAGTGCTACTGATTATGTAGCAGAAACAACTTCTACAACAATTGAAATAGAAAAAGATGAGCTCAAAGGAAAGATTATTGGTAAAGACGGAAGAAATATTAGAGCATTCGAACGTATGACAGGAGTCGATATTATTATCGACGAAGCTCCAAATCAAGTAACCGTTTCATCTTTTGACCCTATTCGTCGTGAGGTTGCTGCAATTGCTATTTCAAAGCTACTTACAGATGGTAGAGTTCACCCTGGAACAATTGAAGAGACAATTCTAAATATAAAGGCTGATGTTGCAAAAGAGATTAAGAAGACTGGAGAAAAAATTGCATACGATACAGGATTTAATGACTTACCACCAGAAATTATCAAACTTCTTGGTAGATTTAAATACAGATTTAGTTATGGTCAAAACTTAGTAAAACATAGTCTAGAAATGGTAAATATTGGTCAGCAGATTGCCCAAGAGTTGGGTGCTGATGTAGCATTCACCAAAAAAGCTTGTCTCCTTCACGATATTGGAAAAGTCCTTACACATGAAATAGAAGGTAAACCACACCACCATATTTCAGGGGATATTGTACGTAAATATCTAAAAGATGAAAAACTAGCAAATGCGGTAGAATCTCATCATGGTGATATTGAGCCAAAATCGAAAGAAGCGCTAATTGTTCAAATTGCAGATTCAATATCTGGTGCACGACCAGGTGCTCGAAGAGATAATTATGATGATTATGTTAAACGAGTTAAAGCCCTTGAAGATATTGCGAAAACATATAAAGAAGTAAAACAAGCTTTCGCAATTCACGCAGGTCGCGAAGTACGGGTTATTATTGACGCAGAAAGAGCAGATGATAAACAAAGTAAGATTCTTGCCTTTAAGATTGCTAAGGAAATTGAAGATACACAAAGCTACCCTGGAACTGTAAAAGTGAATGTAATTCGAGAGGTTCGATTTGTCGAAGAAGCAAAATAACCAAATTTATGGGGCATCTAAGATGCCCCATAAGCTTTACTCCAAATTATTCTAAACAACTCCAGACATATGCATCGTAAATTACTACTCTCACAGCTAGAAAACTATTCTCCAGAGGATGCCAACGAACGGAAAATGCATTCTCACGTAGTAGAGTTTGTCTCCTCTACCCCTACATGTTTTAACAGAGAACATAGTGAAGGTCATATTACAGGATCTGGGTGGGTTACAAATAAAGATTTCACTAAGGCATTGTTGATTCAACATAAGCTTTATAAAAGATGGTTTCAACCAGGAGGACATGCTGATGGAGAATCTGACATTCTCAGTGTTGCTCGTAGGGAAGTTATTGAAGAAACTGGACTTAAACATATAACTCCATATACAACAGAGATATTTGATATTGATGTCCATGAGGTCTCATTTCCAAATCTTCACTTACATTACGATATACGATTTCTCTTTATTGCTGACGAATTAGAACCCATCCGTTTTCAAGAGGAGGAGGTAGATGATGCTCGTTGGATTTCATTCGAAGAGATTTTACACTTCAATGATGAAGAATCTCGAAAAAGAATGATGAGAAAGACAATTTCACTTCAAAAGTAAGTTCTCATACTATCGTTCATAGAGGACCTGTCCTTCTTCTAATGCATTTTTAACATACCCATCAATATCTTCAAGACTTTCGAACTCAGCTGCTGTATACATAACTGGTTGGACTACAGGTAAACCACCTTTTGTAACTTCACGAATTTTATGGATTCTGTCAAAATAATTTAGGTCAGTATCTCCAATTACAAGTAAATCTAAAGTTGAAAGACGCTCCTCTCCTCTACCATAACTTCCGTAAAGAACTATTTTTTCAGGAGCAAATTCTTCTACAATCTTTTCTTTTACATAATTAATTCTATTTTGAAGGTCAATAGCTTCAATTTTTTCAACATCCTGATAATCATCGTCATTTGGTATCTCAAGTAATTTAGATATGATATCCATAATTACTCCTGATTCATGTATACATCTGTCTGAATCATCTTGTGTTATAAATTCATGTGGAGCCCTATCCTCATTGGGGACGAGGAAAGGATACCGAGAGATATAGGTGAATACTTCGAGATTTCTAAAAACGAATTTCGTATTGCGAAACTCTTTATTAATATTATTTGAAAGACCAATGAGCACAGACAATTTATGAGTCCTTGGAGGATACCATCCACCATGAAGAATGAGTGCTTTGAGCGCTTTTTCTACTGCTTGTTCAGCCTGATAACAACTCCACTCAAAAAATGAATCTTCACGTGAATGAATTGTAGCTTTATAATCAAACTGTGCTTGTTCAAACCATACTTTGAAGCGCGAACCGTGAGATTTATCCTTTGCTTTTTTAAGCAACCCATGAGGAGACGTCATATACTTGTAATGATGAAAAAGGCAAAATACTTATGTTAGTGCAGTACGTAATCTTCACGAGATCCAATCAACAGTACGTGCGTATTAAGCAACATTGAAATAATGAATGGATCTCGACGTTTCTTTCTTAAGTTAAATTCTGAAAGCTTCAAAACTGTATAATTTATCTCCCTACCAATCTCTTCTTCTTCTCCTTGAACAATAGTACCCAGAGCGTTCATATCGACATCTCCCACTATAACAAAATCTATCTCCTTTGTGGGAGTAACTGCACCGAGTGAAGTTGCATAGTTATTCATGAGTGCAGCAAAGTAAATGGTTCCTACTTTATTTTGTGCTTTAATAATCGCCTCCCCAAGTCCAGAACTTTTTTGCATCATCGCATTCAATTCTTCAAAGAATGGAAAGTGCCTATTCAGTGAAAAGTATTTTTTATTTCCACGCTTTTCAGATTTCAATAATTTAATTTCCTGAAGTCGCATAAGCTCCCTTCTTACAGCATTTATCTCCTCACGTAACTCACGTGCAGCAGCCCTTAAATGAATAGGTACATCTGGATTATTGAAAAAATACTTCAAGCATTTAATCCTTACTTTTGAAACAAACAAATAATTCAGTGATTTTCTAAGACTTACCATTTTCGTTTAAGAGCTAGTATAAAAATAATAATTAGGCTATACCTGCTTTCTTTTTCACTTCCTCTAAGATCGTTTTAGCAGTTTTATTATCCTCTCTAAGTGAATCAGCTACAGCTTTCTTTCCTTGACCAAGCTGAGTATCACCTTTCTTGAGCCACGACCCTGCCTGTTGAACTACGTCAAACTGTAACGCTGCATCAATAAGACTCGAATATTTATCAATACCATTTGGATATACAATATCAAATGTTGCTTCTTTAAATGGAGGAGCCATTTTATTTTTCACAACTTTCACACGTACTGTATGCCCGGTAACATCTCCTTGTTCCTTTAACGTTTCTCGCTTACGGATATCAAGTCGAACAGATGAATAAAATTTTAGAGCATTACCTCCTGTAGTAGTTTCAGGATTTCCGAACATAACTCCGATTTTCATCCTTAACTGGTTGAGGAATACAATAGTTACCCCTGTTTTTGCAGATATTGCAGTAATTTTACGTAGAGCCTGGCTCATCAAACGGGCTTGTAACCCCATGTGTGAATCCCCCATATCTCCCTCAATTTCTGCTTTTGGTGTAAGTGCTGCTACTGAGTCAACAACAACGATACCAAATGCCGCTGAGCGAACGAGTGTTTCCAAAATTTCCAATGCTTGTTCTCCGTAATCTGGTTGCGATATATATAGTTCATCAAGATTAATACCTATTGTTTTTGCGTATGTTGGGTCGAATGCATGTTCAGCATCGATAAATGCAGCGTTCAAGCCTTTTGCTTGTGCCTCTGCAATCATGTGCATTGCAAGCGTTGTTTTTCCTGAAGATTCTGGACCATAAATCTCAACAATCCTTCCTTTAGGGATACCTCCTATACCTAGAGCTATATCAAGCGATACTGCTCCCGTTGGAATAGCCTCTACATGCTGTGTAGGACCAGTTCCAAATTTCATTATTGCACCTTTTCCAAACTGCTTCTCTATTTGTTGGATAGCTGCATCTATTGCCTTTTTTTGCCCACCAGTTTCTGATGATTCACTTGTTGATTTTTTACTAGCAGATTTTGCCATTTTTCTAACGTTCATAACAATTTAAAATTGGACAGTTTCTGCTTAGGTACATCGTTTTAACCTATGAACGTTGCTTACCTAAGATACCCAATTATACTTTTCCATATGTATTATTTTGGGCATATACTTTGAGGAAATTTCTTATTCAGAATAGCAGAGATGCTACGGAGGGTCAATGGATTATCTCATTAGAAATCAATTATTCTTGACATGAAGAATAACAATTTCCAACTTTACCCACAATTTGTTCAATGGATACAAAGCCTATCTTTTCAGATCTTGAATCTAACGAATTCGGACGATTATCACCTAGTATGTAAAAATTCAGGTCCGGAACGATAACTTCTTGGTTTTGTTCAGGAATATCAATAGCTATTGTTTTCTTGCCTTCTTCAGATAAATATCCTTCATCTATCTCTATCCCATTAAGAACAATATGATTTTCATCTATTCTAATACTATCCCCAGATATACCAATAATTCGACCCACTATTCGCGCCCTATTTTCAGGCTCTTCATAGATAATAACATCTCCCCTTTCAAAACTATCATCATTACTGTAAACGAGATATTTTTCCCCATAGCGATAGTTTGGCTCCATACTATAACCAACAATCTCAACAGGAAATAACATAAATTTATATACCAATACAACTGCAGCGCAGATTCCCAGAGTCAAAAACAAACTTATACTTATCACAATCAATAAAATTTTTCTTTTTGACACTGTATATATTTCTAAGTTAAAGATTTCTAGTATACTTTCCAAGCACCCATCCCGTTTCGGATTCACTTAGTTGAATATTCACCCATCCATTCTCTCGACCAAGTACTTCAAACCGATCTCCTGGAGAGACACGCGTAACCTCATCGCCACCTATACTTGGAGCGCTCCTTACATTTAGATATCCAGTTTCCGTGTCAGTAATCTCAATAAACTCCCCCTCTGGTCGCTGAACAGATACTCCTATTTCAAGTGGCTGTGGGAGGAAGTCATTCCCAACCACATTAGTAATTGTAAATGGTTCACTCACCTGTCCAAAACTAAATGGTACTAGGAACGGAAGTACGAATTCTTTCTCCTCACCTGGGAGTAAGATATCACCTTCTTGCATAATCTTAACCTGAGTCGGTGTATCCCAACGTTCATTGATAAAATAGCCGCTAGCATTATTATTGCCTGCATAGGAAAATATAAGTTCCCCATCAGAATTACTATAGACAGGAAAATCCCCCGTGTTTTCTATAGTAAGACTCACATCAAATTCACTACCAATTTCTTGCTCAGTATTTGGAACAATAACCTCTTTAACTGTTACAGAGTATATTCGCTCTACCGGTGAATACTGACCAGCAACAGATTCTATAATATTTGCAAGGTCGTTTTCCCATCCAATAAAGATATCATTCGATTGCAATTGTAACTGTCGATCACTCGTTTCTTGATAGCTTAATGACCGGACAAATACTTGTTCTAGTGGAATTGCATTTTTATTTATTACATCAATCAGAATATTTGCAACTTTGGACTTACTGCTCGATTTAAAGCCCAAGCTACCCGAAGTGGTCATGTATCCAACAAGTATTGGGTGTTCACCTATATCATTTTCGACCTGAATAGGACGATCTGCATGGGAAAAAGTATTCTCGATTAATTGACCATCCTCCGTGATCACATAATGAAACCCAATGGCAGGCATTCCATACCTCGATACTTGGTAGTAATACATTCCTCGATATAGTTCATAAGGATCTACAGTATCCACAACTTTTGGTGGAACAATAGGCACTACTATAAGTGAATCTGGAGTAGCAAACTCAGTTAATTCACCAGTAGGAAGTCCTTCAACTGAAATTTCTTCTTCAGTAAGTGTCACATACTGTGCATGTACGGTATGAAAACTAAGAATGAAAACACCTATAAAGAACAATATATTGTAAACGAAAAATTTTTTCCACATAGTTTATTGATTGCTTAACACGTATTATTCTATATCATCGCAATTAAAAGTCCAAGACCATGACGCGGCTCTATCTCACTTCTTTTACATGCATAATCAAGGTTTGCTAATGATTGCGACAAGAGACGCAACTTCTTTTTTGTAAAATGAGCAAGAAAAGATCTAGACTTTTTTAGTCGAAATGGATGAATTCCTGCTTTACGAGCTAATTCATCTACGTTTACTCCTGGATATTCTAACAAGATAGCAATACAGCGCATTTGGCTTGCTAAACTACCTATGAGAATATATTCATCACCTGGATTCTGCAATCCTCGCTCTAAAAATTCATATGCCTTATTTTTTTGATTACCAAAGAAAAGATCAATAAATTCCCAACTGTTTACTTCCTGCATCGGACTCAACAACAACTTATAATTCTTTTCGAACTCCTGCGGTCCAACTTCCTTTAAGTAACTAGAGAGTTTTTTTACTTCAGATTCAATGATCCACTGATTAGTCCCATATCGTGTCATAAGCTCATCACGTAAAATATTTCCCATAGACTCTAACTTGTGCACTTTTAGAATTTGCCCTATCCAACGTTTGAGCTGAGCATTTGCCAAGTTGGAATACTCTCGTTCTATACCTTTTTTCTTAATTTCTTTATATTCTTTACTCCTCTTATCGACCTTCTTTCCTTCCCATAAAATAAATTGCTCTGAGGCATGAGCATGCATTGCAGAATAAAGCTCTTCACGTTTAGACTTCGACAAGGAAAAGCTATGCTTTACGATATGAATTGTCTCCTTTGAGAACATATCCCTTCCCCCTATAACTAAATTACCATCTACCAGATCTTCATATGAATATATCTGCATTCGAGCATCTGGATGTTTTGTATGTAAATCTTC
>JAGQLH010000045.1 GCA_020429465.1 Candidatus Dojkabacteria bacterium
ACTAAAGCCTTTGGAGGTGTAGGACTTTTTTTCCATACTTTCCGCTGCGGTTTAATCATAGCAAGTATAAAATTAGTCAACCACGTTGAAAATGGTTGGTTTTGGATACGCATAAATGCAAATGCCAAACCTAAAAAAACAGCGAGAAGAATTAGTGGATACCCAATAAGTGGAGGTAGATTGAGAAGATAGAGAAACAGAGCAAAAAAAAGCCACATGGCTAGTCCAGCAAACTGCTTTACCGTTAGTCCAGCAAACAGTTTGAACTCGACGTCCATAAGATTTTTTGGAATTGGATGACTCTCCACGGGTAGTTTTTCAAAACTAACGAAGTAGGAATTATGTACCTTTCAATTTGTTTATGCTCGTTTTATCTCGAAAGAAATAGTCCCTGTCGGAAGATTGATATCAACAACATCTCCATATTTTTTCCCCATAACTGCTTCACCAATTGGAGAATCTAGTGATATTTTTCCTTTTGTTGGATCAGCTTCATTTGAACCAACAATTGTATACTTCATTTCCTTGCCTGTATCTTTATTAACGAGCAGAACCGATTCACCTAGATCAATCTTATCATTTTTAGGATTTGCTTTCTTTACTACAGCATTTTTTATGAGTTTTTCAAGCTCATCAATCCTATTTTCATTAAAATCTTTTGATTCCATTGCAGCTTTATATGCAGCATTTTCTGAAAGATCTCCTTGATCTCGAGCAAGCTTAATATCATCTGCAATTTTGCTTCTAGTAACATTCACTCGTTCGGAAAGTTCGTCTTTTAATTCCTGAAGACCATCCGCTGTCAAAATAACTTTATTGTCATCCATAATTCTATTGAATGATCATATTAAATATAGGGTTTAAATAGTATGGGAAATATATCTGTATTACTATGGTCGGACTATTCAAACTAAGGATACACTTTATTGTATCATAGGTCACATGTCTTCGTCTCTATTCCATAG
This sequence comes from Candidatus Dojkabacteria bacterium, assembly GCA_020429465.1. Lineage (GTDB taxonomy): Bacteria > Patescibacteriota > Dojkabacteria > B142 > WJKM01 > JAGQLH01. The sequence continues at coordinate 966 of JAGQLH010000045.1, forward strand.
ATAGTCTATGTATAAGAATTTTTTACTCTAGATTAATACCGACTGTTAAATCTCCTTCTAGCGTTTCTGAATATGTAACTTTATTTTCATTCACAACTTCTCCATGTGTTGTAGAGAGAAGACTATTACCTTCTGACGTTAATGTAATAGTCGTGGTCATTGGGACACCTGGTTGCTTTCTAATTCCTAATTCATAATCAAACTGTCTGCTCAATGTGTTTGCAAATGAAAGAGTATCGAAACTAAAACTTACTGGATTAGTACCAACTGGAGTAACCGATATGCACGTCATCGACTCGCTAATACTTTGTCTTTGTATAAATTCATAATCTTCAGGAAATGTAATTGCCCCCGTCCCTCCTGGAAGACATATAACATAGTATGCCAAATTTTCAGGTACTGACGGAATTGTTATTGTCTTTCGTGTAGACAAATCATTACGCAGAAGCACATCAACTGTGATATCGATCTCTGGGAGTTTAATTATTTCTGCATCATCATTAGCGATAGCATTAACACTAATGTAATCAGTGGAGTCTTCAAGTATTGCATCAGCTTTATAATCTCTTAGAACATTGCTTGTATTGAAAAATGTAACCATCATATTTTTATTTTTAATAGAATCCTCTATTAATTGGATAATTCCTGGAAGATTACTGTGAAAATCATTAAAAAGTGATCGCAACTCTATTGCTAAAATGTCAGTCAAGATTTTCTCCTTTATATCAGAAGCATTCTCTTCACCCTGGAGTAAGAAACTAAGATTTGAAACCAATGTCTCTTTTGTAAAGGAAACATCTTCATATTGTATTGGTCCAGTAATCTCTAACGCTTCTGCTAAGAAAGAGGTATTTAGTACAATTACCCCATCAATATGTTCTTCGTGAACGTCTCCAGCAATCCTTGCTAATTCCTCCAAATATAATTCCCCATGTTGAAGATACACAATGTCAACCAATCCAATTGGCTCATCAGGTTCAATAATTGTGTTTTGAGCAAGTGAGATCTGTTCTCGCAAATATGGATCATCTATTTCAAAAGCCCCAATAGAGTCCAATAACTCAGTTGTAGACTCGATTTCAGTAATAGCACCATTATTAAAGGTAATGAGAACTTCGGATACTGGCTTACCTCCAGCAGGGAAAAATACCGTATTATCAAGTAACAAAATACTATATGTTTGCTCTCTCTCAACTCCAAAAAGTTCAGGAATATACTTGGAAGCAGTATAGAGTGACTCCATTCCATCTAAGACCTCCACCAATGATTCCCTATATTCAATAAATCTCCCATTAAACTCATCGTATCCAAAATCTATTGAAAGCGTATCAAAAAATTCTTTACCTTTGTGCACTTTCTCAACCCCACTTTCTATAATAATATCAACATTATCAAAATTATCGGTATACACACTATAATCATCAACGTTTTGCACTGCTAACAACGATGTACTTGTATCTCTATAACTTATATTAGGATCGAATTCTGAAATATACTTTGTAAAATCAGCAGCACCAACAACAACATCTTGTATTCCATCGTTGACTTGAGATGAAGCAATTTCAATATCAGTCATCGTACCTAGCAATTCTCTAATAGGCATAAAAGAACTAAGTAGTTCATAACGAGAGAATTTACTGGTGATAAGCTCAACCCGAGATGATATCTCTTTACTCGCTATAGAGATAGTTTCGAAATCCTGCTCTTTTGACGCTTGAATAAATTCTTCTGAAGCGATATAAGCTAGACCTAAATGCTTTACAGAAGATAAGAAGATTGAGATTACATTTATGTATAGAAAACCTGCTATAAGAACTACTATTATTAAACCAATGAATTGATTGACTGTTATGTACCTTAGTGCATCAAAATTAGACATGAACGAGTCAAATTTTCTCAAGAAACTAGATCGTACTTCGTTTGTAACAGAACGGGACTCTTGTTTCTGCTGATACTTTTCCAGTAGTTTTTTATTAGCTATAAGAATACTTCCTTTCCTGTTATTTTCTTGGGACTTACGCTCCGCAATAAGCCTTCCTAGTGCACCTGAATGTTCTGTGTTTTCTTCACGTGGTTTGTTTTGATCACTTGAGGTTTTCTTTTCGGTAAAGAAAATTTTAGAGAACCAATTTCTTTTTTGAGGAGCTTGTTGTTTCCAACGAGGTGATTCATCTGGTACATTATCTTCATCATCATCCTGATTCGCGTTCTTCCAGGCTGCTTGCCTCTCGACTAATGCATCATCGTCGGACTTGGCATAATATTCAGAATAATAATCATATGTTTGTTTTAATGCTCTCTCAAACGATACTCGGGGTTTCCACCCAACTCGAAGTAGATTTGGAGCAGCCTTATATAATCTAATCGCTCGATCGTACTCATGAGTATCAGGAGAAAACACTATCTCATTGACTGAATCTGCGACCTCATTTATTTTATAGGTCAAACTTAACGTGGAAATCTCGTATTCATATGCTAAAGAGAATGTTTCTCCACGAGTAGTTTTTGCAAATTGTGCTTTAATTATTCCATACACTGCATCTTGCAAATGTACATAATACTGTGTTTCTAGACCATCTCCGTAAACAATCAGACTCTCTGTTTTTATGGATTCCTTTAATAATCTTCCAAGTGTAGTATCTTCATCGACCTCGATATTACTACCAAGCAATTGCCCAATCCTTATAATTCTTGCGTCCAAAGAAGATTTTTGAATGTACTCATGGGTAAGACTTTCTGCGTATCTTTGTAATTCAGCTTCTGTATAAACAGTATGTAAATCCGCATCTGCTTTGAAATTTCCGTCAAAATCACGATTCATGAACAGGTATCTATGTGCTTCAATAGAAGTTCCTAATAGAAATTTAGCTTCATACTTTGAAGAGATTTTGAGTACATAATCAATAAATTTTGAGAATTCAAGAAATTCTTGTGTAGAGATGTCAGAGTCTAAGTCTCCAGCAGTATGATTCAAGTGGAACACATAATCTAGTCTGCGTATGTTCTCGTCTAGGATAGTACTATTCTCATAACTCATAAAAACAAAAAGATCGTATTCTTCCAATACTGAGATTGCACTACGAGTGTACTCATCATCGGCATCTATCAAGATAACAAACCCACCCTGTTCCAGCAGTGAGCGGGCCAATTCAATACCAACGCTATCTGACCCTTGAACAATGAGTGATGTAGGATACTTTATTGTTTCTCTTAATTTTGATTGGATATTCTTCATATTTATTCTATATCAAACGGTATCAAGAAGAGTGATGCGTCAATAAATAAATCTAACCCGGATAACTGATCTCTCTCCTCTTGTGTTTCAGGTAGAATATTAAATTCTAACTCCTCATACCCTTCTTTCTTCAAGACAATTGTATAATTTTTAGATAAATCTAATTCCAGCTCATTTATCGGGGATTGCCCAAGCTCTGCACCATCAAGCAATACTGACACATCTGACTGAGCTGTATTGATAGTTAGTGTTGCCATACCACCCTCATCAACTGTCTCACCTAATGCGTAGAAAACATGTCCTTGACTAAACACTTTACTTGGTCCGAGTTCATATGCGACCACAACAGAAAGCCCTCTATGAAAATCAATTGGACGAGTAAATTCAAAAAAATTTTCCTTATCACTTCGAAGTGTTACTATGTGGCTACCAGGCTCAATCTGTGGAACTGAAAGTGATCCAAACTCTGGGGAGACTGAACCAACTGAAATCCCATCGATATATACATCAAACTCATCCTTAAGTGAATAAACCTCTAAACCTGCATACTCTGTTTGCTCCTCTATACCTAGCAAAGTAAAAAAAGATAAGTCCCATGATTCCCATGGAGACCATGCAGCAACTCCTAGTAGGAGCAATGTGAAGATTGTGTAACCAAATATTTTTTTTATCATTAAAGGACAGATTTAATCAAATATCATGTGTATTATTATAAACGCTCGAAGAAGCTAAATAAAGCCTAGAGAAACAAAAACCCCCTTACTTTGTAAGGGGGTCTGATTATGTGCTGAAAAATTTCTAACGTTTTGAGAACTGTGGAGCTCTTCGGGCTTTCTTAAGACCAGTTTTCTTACGCTCAACCATTCTAGGATCACGTGTCATCAAACCTTTTTTCTTTAATTCTGATTTCAATGATTCATCATACTTTACAAGAGCTCTAGCTATACCAAGTCTAATCGCTCCTAATTGACCGCTGATACCACCACCGCTTGATTTAACAGTGAAGTAGAACTTACCTTTTGTATCGGTAACTTCAAATGGCATTTCAAGCTGCTGCTTTTCTGATGGACTCGAGTAAACCTTTTCTAAATCCATTCCGTTAACAGTACTTTTACCATTTCCTTCATATAATCGCACTGTTGCTACAGCTGTCTTTCGACGACCTAATGCATAGAAATATTCATTGTCATTATTCTTTGCCATTATTCAGGTTCAAAGTAAAATTAAGTAATTATTTTGATACCTCGACAGCCTCTGGCTGCTGAGCTTCATGTTTATGATCACCATCTTCATATAGGAAAAGATTTGCCATTATGTCATTTCGCTGTTTTGTCTTTGGTAACATTCCATTAACTGCAAGTCGAACAATTTTATTAGGTCTCTTTTCCTTCAAGTCCTGATATTCCATCTGATTAAACCCACCTGGAAATCCGCTATGACTATAGTAAATTTTTCCAATTTTTTTACGTGGATGGATATCTACTTTTTTTGTATTTACTACAATAACTTTATTTTTAGGAGTTAAATATGGCACAGATTCTACATTATGCTTTCCTGCAAGTATTGATGCAATATGAGTAGCAAGTTTACCAAGTCTAACTCCAGCAGCATCAACAACATACCACTTTTCTTGAATCTCACTTGCCTTTACTGATCGAGTATTCATTATTATCTATCGAGAACAAAATAAATTTAGATCGCTTTTCTGCGTGTTTTAGATACTTTTTTAGCGTTTACTTGACCGCTCATTCCTATTTCTTCTTGTGGGAAAGAAGTAGCTTGCTGCTTCTTCTCAACAATAGTTTTCGCTTTCTTATCTACTTTAGATTCTTTCTCTGAGGTATCTTTAACCTTCTTTAGTAACGATTTCTTTTTTGGCTCATACCCAATTAACATTAACTTAAAAAGTTCTGCTCCATCTCCCTTTCTACTTCCAAGTCTTACTAAATGTACAAAACCACCAGATACTGATTTTAATCTCCCTTCAAGTAACTCATCGATTTTCTTGATAGGAGCTTTCGTTCCAAGTCGAGACTCAATAAATCGTACTCCATTTCTCCCTTTCTCATACCGAGAAAAAATTGTATCTACAAAAGACTTAACAGCTTTAGCTTTAGCTTTAGTAGTTGTAACATGCTCATGCTTAATCAAATCAAGTGAAAGATTTTTAAGAATACTTCTTTTTTGACTAGAACTATGTGCAAAGTTGTGTTTTTTTATTCGATTACTCATATCACTTAAGCTTTAATTGAAATATCATTATCATTGAGTAGTGTAATTAGTTCATCAAAAGATTTCTTTCCCATTCCTTTGAAGCTCATAACTTCATTTCTAGATCTACCTTCTATTTCCATTAAATCATTAATTCCAGAATTGAGAAGAGAATTCCTTAGCCGTGTTGATAACGACAATTCAAAGATTGGAAGTTTCTTCGTCTCTACAACTTCCTCTTCCTCTTCTTCTACCTCAAGAGTATTGTTTAGTGAATCTCCTCCACCAAGATCAACAAGCCTATTTGCTACCAAATCGAAAATTTCTACCGCTTCTAGAAAGGCATCCTTTGGAGTCGAAGCTCCGTTAGTAGTTACCTCCAAATTAACTTGATCAAGGTCAGTTTGTTGTCCAACACGTGTTTCTACAACATCAAGCTTCACATGTTTAACCGGACTAAATAGACCATCAATAGGAATAATTCCTACTTCTTTTCGTTTTGCTTGGTCAGGTAATTGATAACCAAAACCATTTTCTATTACTATTTCGATTGAAAGTTTAGCACTCTCTTTTGTTAAATGAGCAAGTACAAGCTCTGGATTAGCAATTTCTATATCACTATTCTTCTCAAAATCTCCTGCAGTAACCTCAATAACAGATTTACTATCACCAGCTATTTTTAGCTTTAAGGTAACTGGTTCTTCTGAATGACTGATAACAGCTACATTCTTTAAATTAAGAACAAGTGTCAAAACATCCTCTTGTAAGCCTTTAAGTGTAGTATATTCGTGATCAACACCATTAATTCTAACCGCAGTGACTGCAGCACCTGAGATAGAGGTAAGGAGAATTCTTCTGATAGCATTACCTATCGTATGACCGAACCCCTTCGGTAATGGTCCAATCTCAAACTTTGTGAAAATCTGTGACTCTTCACTAGTTAAAACTTTGAATTTATTAAGATCGAACATAAATAATTCAGTAATATAAAAAAATGATTGATACCAAAGTTATCGAGAGTAAAGCTCGATAATGAGCTGCTCATTAATACTTTTATCAATATGCGAACGTTTTGGTTCATCATTAACTTTCCCTCCATTAGCATGTTGATCAAGCCACTCTGGGACCTGTGCGCCTTTCGTTTCAGCTTTAACATTAACCATTAGTTCAGACTTTTGAATTTTCTTTGAAAGTTCAATAGTATCTTCTGGTGAAACTGTATAAGAAGGGATATCAACCTTTCTACCATTTATCAGTACGTGACCATGATTAACTAACTGACGAGCCTGATTACGAGTTACTGCAAACCCTAATCTATACACTACATTATCAAGGCGTAATTCAAGTAACTGAAGCAAACGAACACCAGTGTTCCCATCAGTTTTTAACGCCTTCTTATAAAGATTCTTGAACTGCTTTTCTAAGAGACCATATGTTCTCTTCACTTTTTGTTTCTCACGAAACTGAATAGCAAATGAAGAAGGTCTAGAACGTGATGCACCATGTTGACCTGGAGGAGTTGGACGTTTTCTCCAGTTATCATTATTAAACAATGTAGCATTCTCACGTCGCTCTAGTTTTCTTTTTGGACCAGTGTATCTAGCCATTTACTTCAACTATATAAAAATTTAACTTCCGCGTGGTTTTTTCCGAGGTGAACACCCACCATGTGGGATAGGTGTAACATCCATCAACGTTCTGATTTTTAGACCAGCTGCTCTCAATCCTTTAACCGCTGCTTGTCGCCCCATACCAATTCCTCGAACTTTTACAGTCGCCTCATTAACCCCATATTGTTTAAGCTGCTCCATCAAAACTTCAGCAGCCTTAGTAGCTGCATATGCACTACTTTTTCTACTTCCTTTAAATCCTACTGCACCTGGTGAAACAGTTGCAAGAGTATTCCCCTGCAAGTCAGTAGCACCAACTATAGTGTTATTATAGCTACAATTAACATGAACAATAGCTTTTGGTACCGATTTTTTTGCTTTCTTCTTTGGTTTTGTAGACTTTGCTGCTTTCTTTGCCATTAGAATTTATAATTAAGTGTGTAAAAAATGCTATTTCTTAGTAATTTTTGGATTAAGACCACCAACAGCAATACTTCTTCCTTTTCTTGTTACTGCATTTGTACGAGTTTGTTGACCTCGAACAGGTAACCCCATTCTATGTCTAATACCTCTATAACATCGAATCTCTTTTAATCTTCGAATATTTCGAGCTACAATCTGACGTAATTCTCCCTCTACCTGGTAGTTTTCATCAATAACACCACTAATCTGAGTAATCTGTGCATCAGAAAGATCTTCAACTCTTGTGCTCTGATCAATTTTCACTTGTTTAAGAATCTGCTGTGAGCGTGTTAAGCCTATTCCATGAATATAAGTCAAAGCAATTTCTACTCTTTTGTTATTTGGTAATGTTACACCAGCTATACGAGCCATATTTTATACAATAATCTAAATAATATTATCCTTGTCGTTGTTTATGCTTAGGATCTACTGAGCAGTCAATACGAACAATACTTTTGCCAGCACGATTCTTACGTTTAACTACTCTACATTTATTACATCTTTTTTTTACTGAAGCACTAACTTTCATCAAATTATAACTTAATATCTATAAACAATAATTCCTTTTTTAATGTCATAAGGAGAAATCATAACGTCTACTTCATCTCCTTCTTGGAGTTTAATGTAGTTCATTCTCATTTTACCGGATAAGTGTCCCATTATCTCGAACTCCTCTCCTTGTATTACAACATTAACTTTAAATTTTGTTCCCGGCAAAGTTTCAGTTATTGTACCGCGAACTTTAAATTTCTTCTTGCTATCCATTTCAAAAAAATTGACTTAGAGATTATATCAAATGTGGTACCTATAAACAATGCTAAATACCTATCAAATGTGCGATTATCTATAACGATCATAACTTTTAGTTACCTTCATTGATTGTATTTGTCTATACGTTGTTAAAAATACTGACACAACAATCAATAAACTAGTTCCACCTATTCCTGATAGTATCCCAAGTTGCGTATTTGCAACCAAGCTCGTGTGAGTCGCTCTTACAATTGTTGGAATAATAGCAATTACTGCGAGGAATAGAGCTCCAACCGTGGTCAATCTTAATAGCACACCTTTCAAATATTTATCTGTAGCGTTACCTGGTCGAATTCCTGGAATGAATGCTCCACTCTTTTTAAGGTTATCAGATGTATCAGAAGGTTTCTGTACTACAAAATTGTAGAAAAACGTAAATCCAATAATTAGTACGAAATAAAAAATATTGTATCCAATAGAATTAAAATTCCCTACAAAAGATTCATTTATCGCAGTTAACATTTCGAATGCTCTACTTCCTTGATCTACAACTGATACAAGTAACTGTGAAACAATACTCGGAAAAGTAAGTATTGCAGACGCAAAGATTATTGGCATCACTCCTGCCTGATTAAGTCTAATTGGCAAATAGTTATTCTGTGCTCCGGTAGTTCTTCTTGCATACTGTATTGCAATTTTCCTCACTGCTTCATTCATATGGACTATCACGACAACAAGAAGCATAAGACCTACAATCATAGAGACAAAAAATAGAACTGAAGGCGATGAAATCATTTGGGTAAACGAAATAGCACCATCTAAGAATGAATTGAAAACAGGTATTACGTCTCCAACATCAGTCCTAATTAGCCTTGGTAAAGAACTAATTACAGAAAATGTAATAATAATTGAGGTACCGTTACCTACACCATTTTCAGTAATTAATTCTCCAATCCACATCAATACTAAACTACCTGCAGCAATTGAAGCTATAAATGTCACTACATCAAGATTTATATCAGTTCCTACAAGAGCTGATGATCTACTTAATAAGACATATATAACAATCGCTTGAAGAATAGAAAGCGGAATTGTCAAATAACGTGTATACTGGTTTAAAATTCTTCTCCCATGCTGTCCTTCATCCTTCAGTTCCTCTAACTTTGGAATTACTGTACTCAACAACTGAATAATAATTGATGCATTAATGTACGCTCCCAGTCCAATCATTACAATTGAAGGCGTATCAAGGCTACCACCAGTAGCAAGTGTAAATATATTTGTTAAAGGATTTCCTCTAAATACTTCTATAAAAGCCTCTTGATCAATTCCAGCAGGTGGAATTGCTGCCATAAATCTATAAAGAAAAATTGCCCCAAGTGTATATAAAACCCTTTTTCGAATTGTTGGATTTGCCCACAATTCTTTGAGTGAATTCAAAAATGGAATTTTTGAGACAATATTCATAATATAACCAAAAAGGGTACAAACAAAATAGAATTTATGAGCTTACGATTTTACCACCTACCTTCTCAATCTTTTCTTGTGCTGACTTACTTACTGGTAAGTTAACGATTTCAACTTTCTTTGATAATTCACCATCACCCAAAATCTTTACATTCAAATTCTTTGATTTCATCTGTACCAAACCTTTTTCTCGTAGTGACTCTAAAGAAACTTTTTCACCATCTTTATATTGTGCATCCAGATCTCCAAGATTAATAGCAACATTGGTCACCTTTGATTTAAATAAACCACGAGTAAAGCCTCGGAGTTTTGGCAACCTACGAGATAATGGCATTGAACCTCCTTCAAAACCCTGTCTTGGTGATTTATAACCAGATCTCGATTTTTGACCTTTCATTCCACGACCCACTGTGTGACCTCCTTTTCTTCCTCTACCTCTTCCAATCTTTGGTGCTTTATTTTTTGTTTTTGGTGAACTCAGTGTGAACATTATTTCAAGATAATTACTAGATATTTTTTATTATTTTGTACTAATAGTCTTAGTTTTTTTTGCGAATGCATACTTAACATCATCCTTTGGATTTTTCATTTCACTTAGTGCTTCTACTGCAGCATAAGCATTGTTAATTTGATTACTTGTCCCAAGAATTTTGGTAAGAATATTCTTAACTCCCGCTACTTCAAGTACCGCCCGTAAAGAGCTTCCAGCTACAATACCCGTACCAGTT
>JAGQLH010000046.1 GCA_020429465.1 Candidatus Dojkabacteria bacterium
CATTCAAAATAACCATATAAAACAAAAAGAACAATCTTAAAAAACCGACTATAATTGTACGTTCAAAGATTGTTCTTTTATGTTTTTGTTTCAATTTAATTTATTTAACTACTATACTCTAAAATGAGCAAATGCTTTATTAGCATCAGCCATTTTATGAGTATCTTCACGTTTCTTATATGCTGCCCCCTCTTTATTGAATGCATCAAATAAGATATTACCTAGTGTAGTTCCGAATGTTGTACTCTTTCGACTTCCTCGAGCCGCATCTATAATCCATCGCATTGCAAGTGCTCTCTGTCTTCGTTCACTTACTGGAACAGGTACTTGATAGTTTGCCCCACCAACTCGTCGAGATCGAACCTCAACTTTTGGCATGATGTTTGTAAGTGCAGTTTCGAAAGCTGTAAGACCTTCTTGCTTAGTCTTTTTCGCAAGAAATTCAATTGCTTCGTAAACACCTTTTCGCGCTGCATCTTTTTTACCATCCTTCATGATGTTGTTAATAAACTTTGCCACAAGGACACTTCCATACTTTGGATCTGGATCTGGTATTCTAGGTTTTGCTGCTTTACCTCTCATGTATATATGTAATAAAAAATAAAAACTCTGCACAATAGCAGAGTTTTCTACTAGTGTGCTTCTCCCTGTGAAATCACAGGAATACTCTCAGTCTTTCGACCGATTGCTAGATTTGTATAATGATCTTATTTTGGTCTCTTAGCTCCATACTTAGATCGAGCTTGTCTTCGTCCATCAACACCAGCTGTGTCATATACTCCACGAACTACCTGATAGTTTACACCAGGCAAGTCAGGCTTACGACCAGCACGTACGAGTACCACACTATGCTCTTGTAGATTATGTCCTTCTCCAGGAATATAAGCAGTAATTTCCTGACGATTAGACAATCGAACACGAGCTACTTTACGTAACGCTGAGTTAGGTTTACGTGGAGTACGAGTGAATACACTTGTACACACACCTCTTCTCAACGGAGTAGGTTTTCGGTAGTACTTATTTTGAATACTATTAAAGTTGAATTGAATAGCTTTGTACTTTGTTGTTGAAGGAAATTCAAGCCCTTTGAATCGAATTTTTCGTTTCTTAGGTTTTCTTGATTTTCGAACCAACTGCGAAATTCGCGCCATAGTTACCGATTTTAATGTAATTATAAATAATTAAAGTTCCTCTTTAGAAAATACAATTTACAATCGAACTTCCTCTCCAAGTGGAACAGGCTTACCGATTATAACATTTTCCTTCAATCCTCTCAACTCATCTACCTTTCCAATAAGAGCTGCATCTGTCAACACTCGCACCTGCTCCTGGAATGATGCAGCAGATAAGAAACTCTCTGTTCTTACCGAAGCTGTTGTCAATCCAAGTAGTTGTTGATCATATTTGATAGTTCGTAATCCCTGTTCAGTCAATCGTTCATTTTCTCGATTAATTCCAATCACATCTACGAAATCTCCAGGAAGCATATCACTATCTCCAGCATCGGTTATTTTACCAAACCGAGTCATCTGACGAACGATAAGTTCAACATGTCGATCATCAATAGCAATACCCTGAATTCCGTATGTTTCTTGAATTTGGTCAATAATATATTCTTGAGCCGCTCGTAACCCTTTAAGTTTAAGAACTTCTTTTGGATCACATGAACCATCTGTCAATTTATCACCCTTCTCTACCATATCTCCATCCTCTACAATAATTGCAACCTCTGGCTTGATCTTAAATGTTTCTGCAAGTTTTTCATCAAGCTCAAGGTTAATATGATTATCCTCAAGTGTTGCTTGCCCTTTCGATGGAGAAAGAACTTCTTTACCAGATGCTCGTGTAAGAAGAACATCACCTTCATTCACCTTCTTAGAACGCTTCATAGCTGGTTTGTCACCATCAAGTACTTTATATACCTTAACTGTATTTTCAGTAGAGGTAACTACAACCTCACGAGTTCCTTTCTCTTCCGAAGTTAGAATCTTAACCTTACCTGGCACAGTTGTAAGTACAGCTTTAGCTTTTGGAGTTCGAACCTCGAACAACTCTTCCACACGAGGAAGACCCTGGGTAATGTCAGTACCAGCACGTCCAGCAAGATGCTTCGTGTCAAGTGTAAGCTGAGTAGCAGCTTCTCCCATCGCTTGAGCAGCAACAATACCAACTGCTTGTCCTTTTTGAACAGGTCGTCCTGTACCAAGGTCAAATCCATAACTTTTCTGACTAACTCCACGTAGTGTCTGTGCTGTAAGAACAGAAGCAACACATGCTTTTGTTACATTTTCATTAGCAGTAACTTTTTCACCATCTTTCTTAGAAACAAATTGTCCCTTCTTTACAACTATTTCTCCTGTTTTTTCATCAACAACATCCTCTATCAACCATCGACCTTCTACTCGTCTACCAAAATCAAGTCTTCTGTTTTGTCCTCTCTTGAGCCAGATACCTTCTGTCAAACCACAATCCTCTTCTCGAACAATTACATCCTGTGCAATATCAACCAATCTTCGAGTAAGATATCCAGATTCTGCAGTTTTAAGTGCTGTATCAGCAAGTCCCTTACGTGTACCACGAGCTGAAACAAAATACTCTACTGATGAAAGTCCATCCTTATAGTTTGATCGCAAAGGAAGCTCTACAATTCTTCCCAATGGATCAAGAATAAGTCCTTTCAATCCAGAAATCTGACGTAATGGGTTAGACACTGGTGTAGCTCCAGAATTATTCAAAGTCACAAGATTATTCTCATGTTCCTGGTATTTATCCCATGTTTTCTCAGCAATCTTATCGATCGCTTCCATCCATGTTTCTTCTACTAATCTTCGTCGTTCTTCCCATGTAAGAAGTCCCATATAATAGTCGTTAGTGTATGCATCTTCTTTCTCTTCAACTTCATCAAGAATTTCATCTTTTTGATCACTCACTACAAAATCTTCAAAACTCACGGATATTCCTGATTGTGTTGCATATTTAAATCCAAGAGTTTTAATATTATCAAGGAAATCAATTACTACAGTATTATCATACAAATCAAAAAGTTCAGCTGAAATTTTTGAAACTTTCTTCTTATCAACCTGTTCATTTACAAATTTATAATCTTCAGGAAGAATTTCATTAAAAACTAATCGTCCTACTGAAGTTTCCCGTGGTTTTCCTTTATAAAGAACGTGTACCTTTTGATGTAGTGTAATTTCGCCTAGATCATATGCACCTTGCGCTTGAACAACACTTCCGAATACAAAATCAGTTGTTTCAGAATCCTCATCAACATCAGTAAGATAAAAAATTCCAAGAGCCATATCTTTATCAGGTGTGATGACTGGAGCACCATCTGCCATAAGAAGAATATTTGTTCGCGGGAACATTCTTGCAATAACCTCTTCTTTAGCTTTTCTTGTAAGCGGTACGTGAACAGCCATTTGGTATTGGTCTCCATCAAAGTCAGCATTAAATCCTTTACACACCATAGGGTGTAATTTAATTGCATTACCTTCAACTAGTACTGGGAAGAAAGCTTGAATACCTTGCTTATGCAGAGTAGGTGCACGATTAAGCATTACAGGGTGATTATGGGTTACTTTTTCAAGGATATCCCATACCTCAGCACTTTTTGAATCATATACAAGCTTTGCACTCTTAATATTTGGTGCATAACCATTTCGAATAATTTCACTCAAAACAAATGGTTTAAAAAGTTCTAACGCCATTGTTTTTGGAAGACCACACTGGTCAATGCCTAGCTCTGGACCAGCAACGATAACAGAACGAGCTGAGTAATCCACACGTTTTCCAAGTAAGTTTTGCCTAAATCTACCTTGTTTTCCACGAAGCATATCTGAAAGTGATTTATACGCTTGGTCTCGAGTATTGAGTACTTTTGTACCTGGACGATGACTATTATCGATAAGTGCATCTACTGCTTCCTGAAGCATACGTTTCTCATTACGTAAGATGATTTCAGGTGCACCTAACTTCATCAATCGTTTAAGACGATTATTTCTATTAATAACACGTCTGTACAAATCGTTAAGATCTGAAGTAGCAAATCGTCCTCCTGGAAGCTGAATAATCGGTCGAAGATCAGGTGGAAGTACAGGCACTACATCCATTACTACCCACTCTGGCTTAATATTAGCTTGAAGCATTCCTTTAAATACTCGCAATCTCTGTATGATTTTTCTTTTTTTAGTTACAGATCTTGTTTTACCCAAATCTTCTTTAATTTGAGTAATAGATTCCTCAACATCAATTTTACACAAGAGTTTTCGGATAGATTCTGCTCCCATTCCAAGATCAAAGAAATCAATATCATACTCAAGAAGTTGACTATATTCTTCTTCTGAAATAGTCATTCCATCTTTCATATTCTTTACCATTCCCTTAATAACATCAAACTTCTCTTTTAGATTCTCTTCTTTTTGCTTATAAATTGATCGAACCTTTGCTAAGTCTTTTGTACTCTTGTTTTTAAGAGTGTTTGAAGCCATCTCCAACTTTCCCTTATCTTTTTCCTCTTTCTTAAGAGCATCAATTTTCTCTTTTAAATCTTCTTCTTGATCTTCAATTGCTTGTTTAAGATCAGCCTCAAGATCTTCAAGAGCTTGCTCATATTTGGTTGCTACTGTTTCTAGAGCAGCTTCTTTTCCTTCTTCACTAAAGTCAGTAACAATATACCGAGCATAGTAAATAACTGTCTCTAATTTCTTTTGAGGGATATCAAGAATTAACGCTAATTTATTTGGAAGCCCATACGCATACCAAACATGAGTAACTGGACAAGCCAACTGAATATGACCCATTCGTTCTCTTCGAACACGTTTTGTAGTAACTTCAACTCCACACTGATCACATACAATACCTTTGTATCTGATTTTCTTGTATTTCCCACAGTAACATTCGTAATTTTTTGTTGGTCCAAAAATCCGTTCATCCATAAGACCATCCACTTCAGAACGATGAGTTCTATAGTTGATCGTCTCTGGCTTCTTCACCTCTCCATGAGACCAGCTCAGAATCTCGTCTGGAGATGCGATGGAGATTTGTAGTGCTTTAAAATCTCTTGTCATTCTTACGATTATAATGAATTAAATGGCGATTGCAATTACTGAGGATTATTCTTCCGTCCCCTCAGTTACTTCAAAATTGGGATCATTCTCTACCCCACTTACCTCAACATCGGTAAGTTCTTCTCCTTCTTCATCCCCCATTACCGTACTATCAGCTTCATCAGGTGATCCAGAATCAGGGTCCCCCCCTTCTGGTAAAACATCAACACCTTCCTCTTCCATTGCATCCTCAATCGGATCAATATCTTCTTCAATTTCACTCAATTTAACTCCAAGAGCCTGAAGTTCAGATTTGAATACTCTAAACGATTCCGGTGTTGAAGGTGGGTCAATTGGCATACCCTGGATGATTGACTTATACGCTGCTGCACGTCCAACCACATCGTCAGATTTAATCGTTAACATCTCCTGAAGTACATTTGGTACTGCATGTGCTTCGAGTGCCCAAACTTCCATCTCTCCAAATCTTTGTCCTCCGAATTGTGCTTTACCACCAAGTGGCTGCTGTGTAACTACTGTGTATGGTCCGGTAGATCGAGCATGAATCTTATCAGAAGATAAATGATTCAACTTAACAATGTACCGTGGACCAACAGTTACTTTCTTATCAAAAGGAAGCCCTGTTCTTCCGTCATACAGAGTAATCTTTTCAGCCCAATCAATTCCTTGTTTCTTTAATTCTTCAACTAGCATTTCATCATCAATTGGAGTGAAAGGTGGAACAGTTACCTTCTTACCTAACTTCTCTGCTTGAGCAGCAACATGCATTTCTTTAATTTGTCCTACATTCATACGTTTTACAAACATAGGTGAAAGAATAATGTCGATAGGTGTTCCATCTTCCATGTACGGCATGTCTGCCTCTGGAAGGATTTTAGAAATCACACCTTTATCTCCATGGATTCCAGTAAGTTTATCACCCACCTGAATCTTCTTCGTTCTTGCTACCCATACCTTAACTTGTTTAAGAACTCCTGGATTCAATTTATCTCCTTTTTCTTTATCAAGAACTTGTACACCTATTACAATTCCGCTATCTCCATGAGGTAATCGTAATGAGTTATCACGAACATCACGAGCATATTCTCCAAAAATCGCTCTAAGTAGTTTTTCTTCTGCCGTAAGTTCAACTTCTCCTTTTGGAGCAACAATACCTACAAGGATATCTTTACTCTCAACACTTGCGCCGACTCGAACAATACCATCTTCATCAAGATTTCTAAGTAGATACTCACCAATATTAGGGATATCTGCTGTTACCAACTCTTTCCCAAGCTTTGTATCTCGAATCTCTTGTGAATATTCTTTAATATGAATTGAAGTAAGCACATCCTCCTTCACTAGACGTTCTGAAACAATAATAGCGTCTTCATAGTTGTAACCTTCGTAAATCATGTATGCCGCTGTTAGGTTTCGCCCCAATGCTAATTCTCCCTCTTGCATACTTGGACCATCAATTAGAAGATCACCTTTCTTTAATTTATCCCCTTTTCTTGCAAGTACTTTTTGCGTGAATGTTGTGTTTTGATTTGTTCTTACAAAGATATCAGTTTCATATTCTTGTATACTGCCATCTTTATATTTAACAGAAATTCCATCTGCATCTGATTCAATAACTTCCCCATCCTGCTCCGCTCGAACACTTCGCTTAGATGCATCCGCAACAATTTTTTCATATCCTGTCCCCACAATTGGTGACGTTGGTCTCAAAAGAGGAACTGCTTGACGTTGCATGTTTGACGCCATAAGCGTTCTAGTTGGGTCATCGTGCGCTGCAAACGGTACAAGTGAGAACCCAAGTCCTGCAATCTGCCCTGGATTAATATCAATAAAATCAACTTCGTTAATAGGAACCTTCTTATAACTTCCCTCTGATCGAACAAACACTGTGTCAGTGATGAAATTCATATCTTCATCTCGAACAGTTGCACCAGCAATACTGTAATTAGCTTCATCATCTGGTGCAAGATACACTACTTCATCTGTAATAACAGGTTCAAATTGGAGCTTTGTAATCTCTGCCTTTTCAATTGCAGATAGATCAGATTTTGTAAGTTTTGTACCTTTGCTCACTACAACCTTTCCGTCAGCATCCTTCGCATCACTTCTAAGAGTGTGACCAACTAACACTGAGGTATCTTCCATAGTTGTGAGATCTATGTTTGCAACGACTCGGTAGTATGGAGCCTCTAAGAACCCATAACTATTAATTCGAGCATACATTGACATATGTGACACAATACCAATAGATGGACCTTCAGGAGTAGTAACTGGACAAATTCGAGAATAACTTGAACTATGTACATCACGAACCGAGAAGGTAGCACGTTCTTTTGTAAGCCCTCCCGGACCACCCGCAGTAATTCTTCGTTTCGTTTCAATTTCTGAAAGAATGTTTTCTTGATCCATATACCGCGATACTTGACTACTTCCAAAGAATTGACTAACTGAAGCAATAACAGGTCGTGTATTTACAAGCACAGATGGTGTAATAAGTTCATCAGTACCATATGTCCCCATACGATCACGGATATTTTTCTCCATTCTAAGTGCACCGATCCTCATTTGATCAGCAATAAGTTCACCTACACCTCTAATACGTCTATTTGCAAGATTGTCAATATCGTCTACCGGTATAGTTCCTGAATTAAGTTGAAGTAAAGACTGGACCACAGACACTAAATCCTCCTTGAACAGGACATAATTTTCTGCAGTTATTTCTTTCTCCACTCCTAATTTTTTGTTAAGTTGATATCTACCAATTCTTCCTAAGTAAAATCTTCGTTTATCAAAAAACAAACTATTCAAGAAAGCTTCAGCAGACTCTAGACTAATCGAATCCTCTGGCCGTAATTTTCTATAAATATCAAGGAGAGCTTCATCTCTATTCTTTGTAGCATCTCTTTTTAATGTATTTTCAAGTAGGCCAAGATCACTTGTATCGTGCTCCTCGAGTAGCCTG
The DNA here is from genome assembly GCA_020429465.1 of Candidatus Dojkabacteria bacterium. Taxonomy (GTDB): domain Bacteria; phylum Patescibacteriota; class Dojkabacteria; order B142; family WJKM01; genus JAGQLH01. Next base: position 8,035 of record JAGQLH010000046.1, read on the forward strand.
CGCAGATTATCATCAGAAGAATATCCTAGTGCACGGAGTAGCGTAGTTAGAAGAATCTTTGGTCGTTTATCAAGAAGTTTAACAGACATAACCCCATACTTATTTGTTTCGAAGTCAAACCATCGTCCTCGAGTAGGCATAAGTTTTACTCCATAGAGTCGTCTTTGGGATGTAGAAGTTTTTGTTTCATAAAACAAAATACCCTCGGCTCGAGCAATTTGCATTACAACTACTCTTTCATTACCACTAATCACAAATGTTCCGCGCTCACTCATTATCGGAACATCAGTAACAAAGAGTCGCTGTTTTTTTGTCTGGCCAGTTTTTCTATTATTTAAACTTGCGCTTATATATAGTGGGCGGTCGTATGAAAGACCAAGCTCCATCGATTTCCTAAATGAATGATTTGGCTTACCCCATTCAACCCCTTCAAATTGAAGTTCCCAAGCTTCACCAGTGTAGTCTTGGATTGGATTGATCTCTTCAAATACTTCTTTTACTCCTTCTTCGACAAAAAGGTTAAAAGAGTTGATTTGTGCCTCTATCAAGTTCGGCGTCAGAGTAGGATATTCAAACTTAGCTAAGCTTATTCTATCTGAAGTTGCTGCCATGTTTCGTTTGAATAATATAAAGTAAAAGTTTTATTGTGATACTTCACAATAGTTGCATAACTCTTACACCACAACAAAAGAAAACGCACAAAAGCGGTGCGCTTGGAGTAAAAATTTTACAACGATTATGTTAGTACCAAAATACTGAGTGAATTTTAGGAAGTACAAATAAGCCGAATACTCACCTTTACAGTCTCTTCCACAAATACTTTAGTGGATCCTTATACATGCAAAGTCAAAACCTGAGTTGGATTTTATCAGATTAAGAAAAAAGAAACAACAGTATCTCATTATTTTCATCATAAACCAATCTCTTCACTGCGAACATATACCGAATCCTGACTTGTTCGGGCAATATGCTGCAGTACTGGCTCACCAATAGTTTTATCGATATCCTCAATTTCATACTGAACGAGTGTTTCATCACCCCCTACAGCAAAAAAAAGATCAAACGCAACAAAACCTGCAGATGCAACTGCTGCAAAAAAGACTATTAATTTCCAAGGAATTTTCATGCCGCCCATCAAACTAAGATTTTAAATTGCATCAGGTAACTGATCTGCCACATTAGGAACATCATCTTTAATATAGTAAAGATTAAAATCAATCGATCCTGTTAGTGGTAATACCTGATTATCATTCTGTAAAGCAGAGTATGTAATGGTCTGAATATCAAGTATTCGGGGAAATTTATCTAAATAATCAATTAATTTATATGCCTGATCTATGTCAGATTGAACCGCAAAAGAAACCTCAATTACCCCAACCGAAATAGGTGCGGTAGGGAATCTATTACTAATGGTGTTTGAGTGATCTATCTCCATAGAAACAAGTTGAACATCCTCGTTAATCATAAGATACTCATGGAGATTTCTAAGCACATATTCACTATCATCAAAGTCAGGAAATACTTCATTAAGTAACTCAATTTCAAATACATATTCCGACTGTCTTCCTACTAATTCGGTCAATGTTTCAATCTTTTCCTCTTGCTTCAAAATTAACTCCCGACGCACTTCATTACTTTGCACTTGCTTTATTACCGACACAATTGCTGGTCTAATTGCAACTACTATCATAAAAATAACTATCAACGTACTGCCAATTGCCAATGTTAGGGTCCCCTTCTGAGGATCATCAAGCAAATCTTTAAATATTGTTCGACTAAATTGAACTGCCATAGCTAGTTATACTGAATCATTTAATGACGGACTTGCTACTGGTGTAACAGTGGGAACAACACCCATTGGAAGAATTGGGTCTCGCTTAAACTGTGCCAATCGAGCCTGCATCTGAAATGGCCCAAGACTTTGTAGAGATACACCATCGGGTTGAAATAACAACACTTCAACTTGTGAAAAACTTTCTGAGTTCTTGAGTTTTCGTTCTAAATCATCAACATCCTCACGTGTAGCAACACCATTGACATTCACGATACCTTCTCTAGTCACCGAAACGTTTAGTGAGGTAAATAGATTGGGATTATAACCATATACTTCTTGGATATACGGATCAAATGAAGTTGCACTATCCCAGATTAGTTTATACGTAGCTGTTTTATCTTGAAGCTCTCTAATCTCTTTCTCGGTATCTGCTAGGCGATCAAGCTGTAACTTATTAGTTTCAAGTTGCTCTTGTAGATCACGAGCTTGTCTATCAACTACAACACGAACCCCAAAACAAATAATCACAACAAGCTCGACAGCTATAACAATAACTCGAGCAGTACTATTTACCCAATTGTATATCTTATCCCACTTATCTTCAGGTGTGAGCTGTGGTCTAAGGAGATTAAATCCTTTTTTGGTATCCATAGAAGCGGACAGTTTCTAAGTTCTCAAATATCTAGCAATTCATTCTATCAGAAGCAAATTAAGTAATGAAGTATAAAAATAATCCTAGTCCCTCACTAATGTAGAGATGTAAGATCCTACGTCTCTACAGCCACAACAAAATTATCTGTATAATAAATCATAGTGATTAAAAATTATGAACCCGACTTTCTCACTCGCTACAAAACATGACCTCCCTACCCTTTCGAATTTATTGGGTGAAATGTTTAATAGTTCTTCCTATCAATATAAGGATGCAATTGAAGGATTCTTAAAAACAAACAGTAAGTACTATTATATAGTGAAAATCGAAAATGAAATTATTGGTATGACTATCATTCATTATTGGAAGCCAACACCGAAACCAGGGAAATTAGATAGAACATACTGGCACTTGAGTAATCTTTATATAAAACCAGAATATAGAGGACAAAATATTGGATCTGATTTTCTCAATTACATTTATGTCGAGGCCAAAAAGCAAAACGTTGAGAAAATCCTAACATTTGCAGGTGGTA
>JAGQLH010000047.1 GCA_020429465.1 Candidatus Dojkabacteria bacterium
GGAGATATTGCTGCAGTAGTAGGGTTGAAGAATTCGTATACTGGGCAAACTTTATGTGATCAGGATAATCAAATCGTTCTTGAAAGTATTGATTTCCCTGAACCAGTTGTTTCGTTTGCAATTGAACCAAAAACAAAATCTGATCAAGAGAAGCTTGGACTTGCACTTGCGAAACTTTCACAGGAGGATCCAACGTTTAGTATTCAATCTGATACAGAAACCGGACAGACAATTATCTCTGGAATGGGAGAGCTTCATCTTGAGGTTAAGGTTCGTCTATTGAAGGATGAGTATGGAATTGAAGTATCTACCGGACAACCCCAGGTAGCTTACCGGGAAACGATTGAAGCAGCATTCACACATAGAGAGATACTAAAGAAACAGACTGGAGGAGCGGGGCAATTTGCTGATATGACAATCACTGTTGAGCCAAAAGAACGTGGGGAAGGATATGAATTTGTGAATCAAATTAAAGGAGGAGCTATCCCTACGGAATATATTCCTTCTGTAGATAAAGGGATTCAGCAAGCACATAAGACCGGGGTTCTTGGAGGATTCCCAACTGTTGATTTTAAAGTTACGCTCTCTGATGGTTCATATCATGAAGTTGACTCGAACACAGATACATTTAGAATTTGTGCACAAAGAGCATTTAGAGAGGCAATGAAAAATGCAAGTCCAATCCTGTTGGAACCTGTGATGAAAGTTGTAGTAAGTACACCTGATGATTATGTAGGGGATGTAACCGGAGCTTTATCGTCTAAGAGAGGAGTTATAAAATCGATGAATCCGAAAGGTAAGCAACAAGAAATTGTGGCATCTGTCCCACTAGGAAATATGTTTGGATGGATTAATGACTTGCGTTCAATGTCTAAAGGTAAGGCAAATAGTGTTATGGAATTTGAAAAATATGAAAAAGTTCCTGGTAACTTAGTTGAGGAGCTAGTGGGGAATTAATATAAGAAAATACCTAAGTAGGTGTTGTAAAATACTGTAAATTTTGGTATAAAGATATGTCTTATTTCGGTGCGTAATTTCCCAAATAGACTATCTGAATATAATTAAATAGAGGCAAAGCGATTATGCCTTAGCCTATTCTTTATACTTTATATAATTTAACTATCTTAGAAAAATGGCAAACCAATTTCAAAGAGATAAAGACCATGTAAATATCGGGACACTCGGTCACGTTGACCATGGTAAAACTACACTTCTCCGGGGAATTCTTAGTGTATTCTCAACTGGGGATAAAGATAAAATGATTGATAAGCTTGATAAGGATCCAGATTCACGGGCTAAATCAATTACAATTGCTACAGCACACGTTGAAGCGGAAACAGAAAATAGACACTATGCAATTGTTGACTGTCCTGGACATAAGGATTACATTAAGAATATGATTACTGGGGCAGCTCAAATGGATGGAGCAATCTTGGTTGTTTCAGCTGCTGATGGTCCAATGCCTCAGACAAAAGAACATATCCTTCTTGCGAAACAGGTCGGAGTAAAACATTTTGTTGTATTCATTAATGTGTTTGATGATTCAATGGATAGTGATCTTCTTGATCTTGTAGAAGAGGAAGTTCGAGAAATTTTAAACTCACACAATTTTGATGGAGATGGTGTTACGGTAGTAAGAGGAAGTGCTCTTAAAGCCCAAAATGGTGAGGAAACAGAAGCTATGGAGAAACTTATGGCAGCAGTGGATGCTGATATTCCAACTCCAGAACGAGAAATTGACAAGCCATTCCTTATGTCAGTTGAGGATGTATTCTCAATTGAAGGTCGAGGAACTGTAGCAACAGGTCGAGTAGAACGAGGTGTTGTAAAGGTTGGAGAAGTAGTAGAGCAGATTGGACTTATGGAGGGGACAAAGGATCTTACGGTAACTGGTGTAGAGATGTTTAATAAAAGTCTTGATCAGGGGATGGCTGGAGATAATCTAGGTCTACTTATTCGTGGTATTAAAAGAGATGATATTGAAAGAGGTCAGGTGCTTGCAGCGAAAGGAAGTATTAAGCCTCATACTAAATTCGAAGCTGAGGTGTATGTATTAACCAAAGAAGAAGGTGGACGACACACAGCATTCCTTACAGGATACAGGCCACAACTTTATATCAGAACTACTGATGTAACTGGTACAGTATCGCTAAAAGAAGGAACAGAAATGGTAATGCCTGGTGATAACGTTGAAATTATCGTGGAACTTGTTAAACCAGTAGCTATTGAGGAGAAAATGAGATTTGCTATTCGAGAAGGAGGAAGAACAGTTGGAGCAGGAGTTGTAACAAAGGTTATTGAATAAAGTTGGTATTCGTTTGGTGAGCCCTCGAAAGGGGGCTCACTAATTACTATATTATTTCGCTCTTTAAAAGGAAACATGCAGAAAATTAGGATAAAAATTAAAGCCTATGATTCTAAAATAATCGATAACGCTGCTGAGCAGATTATTACGACGGCTTCAAGGACTGGAGCAAAGACTGCTGGTCCAATACCACTGCCTACAAATAGATCTGTTTATGCTGTTCATAGATCCCCATTTAAATTTGGGAATGCTATGGATCATTTTGAAATGAGAACTCATAAGAGACTCATTGAAATTATCGAGCCAAATCAGAAGACTATTGATGCTCTAACCCACTTGCAGTTGGCAGCTGGAGTTTCGATTGAAATAAAGTAGTTTTTTGTCACCAAAAGACTAGATTTTATAGGATATTTTGGTATAATTGGTTTCAATTTTTGTTAGGATATTAGCACGTTTCCTAAACACACTGCAGACGAAGTGTCCCTTCGTTTTTTTAACGCCTTTTAAAAGGCACTAGCTTATAGATAATTTATACTTAATTAGAAGACAATGGTAACAGTCTTAGGAGTAAAAAAAATGATGTCACAGGTGTACGACGATAAAGGAAGAGTTGTTCCCGTTACTGTTGTTGACCTTAATGGAGTTTGTCTCGCAAAGCGAGGTGATGAAAAATCTCTAATAGGTATTGGTAAACGAAAAACATCAGGACAAAGAGATAATGGACAGTACAAAGAACTCGGATATGTTCCACAGTTAGTTAAGGAAGTTGATTCTAACAATTTTGATGATAATCATAAGATAGGTGATGAATTTGATATTTCTAAGATTGAATCTTCCGAAACAGTTCATATAACTGGTACTGCTAAAGGTAAAGGGTTTACTGGAGTAGTTAAGAGATGGGGGTTTGCAGGAGGTCCTAAGACTCATGGTCAATCAGATCGTCATAGGGCACCAGGTTCGATTGGAGCTGGTACGACTCCTGGAAGAGTACTTAAAGGGAAGAAGATGGCTGGAAGAGTAGGTGGAAATAAAGTTACAGTCAAAAATCTCAAGGTTGTTAAGGTTGATAAGAATAATAAACTAGTATTAGTAAAAGGAGCGGTCCCAGGACCAAATGGCTCATTTGTTGTTTTAAGATTTATATAAAGGGTTTAGACGATTTCTATGAAAGTTACACTTTTTGATACAAAAGGAAAGGTAAAAGATAAATCATTTGATCTTGGGTTTTCCTTTGATAGCAATGAAGTAAATGAATCTTTGCTTAATCAGTATATGTATGTATACCGATCTAATCAAAGAATAGCTCAGGCAAAGTCTAAAGATCGTTCTGAGGTTCGAGGTGGAGGTAGAAAGCCATGGAAGCAAAAAGGTACTGGACGAGCTCGTGTAGGATCAAATAGAAGTCCAATTTGGAGAAGTGGGGGAGTTACTTTTGGACCAACAGGAGAACAAAATTACAAGAAGAAAATGTCAAAGAAGATGAAATTTAAAAAGAAAGCTATGCAGTCAGCTATTACATTTACAGCTTCTAATAAATTGATGAGCGTAGTGGAAGGTTTTGAGGTTAATAAAACTGCTGATGTTGTTAATTTCTTTGCAAGTGCAGGTCTTGATACACGCGGTACTTTAGTAGTGCATAATGGTGGGACTGATTTTTATAAGAAAGTAAGAAATGTAGCAGATCTTAAAGCTACCGATATTAATGAACTTAATGTATATGATCTTTTAACTGCTCGACATATAGTTGTTGCAAAGGAAGCTCTTGATGAATTAAAGAAAAAATATTAATAACAGAACTAATGAATCTAATTCGACCAATTATAACTGAAAAAAGTTTACAGCTAGCTGAAACAGAGAATAAATATACATTCTATGTAAAAAATGGTGCGAATAAGATAGAGGTTGCAAAAGAAGTCGGTAGTCGTTATGGTGTAAACGTTATTTCAGTTAACATAGCGAACTATTTAGGAAAAAAGGTTGCATTTGGAAGAAAAAGAATTCCTGGTAGAAAGAGTGGGTACAAAAAAGCAATAGTAACAGTAAAACCAGGAGACACTATTGCTGACTTTAATATTTCATAATTTGGGGGAACGACGTGATTAAGAAGCTTAAACCAACAACACCAACAAGAAGACATACTGTACTTATTAGTACTCGTCATCTGTCTAATGATAAATTACCAAGCCACTTAGTAACTTCTCAGAAATATAGTGCTGGAAGAAGTGCTGGTAAAATATCTACACGACATAAAGGTGGAAGAGTAAAACGTAAGTATAGAGTTATTGATTTTAAGAGAGATAAGTATGATGTAGAGGGGACTATTGAGTCTTTACACTACGATCCAAATAGATCAGCTCATATCGCTCTCGTTAAGTATATTGATGGTGATAAACGACTGATATTGGCAACAAAGAATATGAAAGAGGGCCAAAAAGTAGTTTCAGGAGATGAGGCACCAATTGAAGAAGGAAATGCAATGCCTCTTAAAAGAATTCCATCTGGATCATTCGTACACAATGTTGAATTAACTAAAGGTCAAGGAGGGGTATTAGGTCGCTCAGCTGGTGCAGCGATTCAAAAACAAGGAGAAAATGGAGGATATGTACAATTAAAAATGCCAAGTGGTGAAATTAGACTTGTGAAAGAGAATAATTATGCTACAATCGGCGAGGTCGGAAATGTTCAACACACAAATAGAAAATTAGGTAAGGCTGGTAGAAAGAGAAAAATGGGTGTAAGACCAACAGTAAGAGGTGTTGCAATGTCGTGGAAACATCCACATGCTGGTGGTCAAGGTAAGAGTGGTCGTGTAGGAACTGGAGGACCTCCTAAGACTCCATGGGGTAAGAGACAAGGTGTTAAGACTAGAAAGAATAAATCAACTAATAAATATATTATAAAGAGAAGAACAACAAGGCGAAGACCAAAGGTTAAGAAATATAGAACTATTGTTTAATTTATCTAGATCAATTCTGTTACATGAGTAGGTCATTAAAAAAAGGTCCATTTGTGGATCAAAGGTTACAAGAAAAAGTTAATAAAGCAAAAGCTGAAGGTAATAGAAAACCGATACGAACTTGGGCTCGAGCATCAAGTATTTCACCAGATATGGTGGGAGTAACACTCTCAATTCATAATGGGAAATCATTTCAAGATGTATTTGTCACAGAATCAATGGTTGGGCACAAAGTTGGAGAATTTGCATTAACAAGAACATGGAGAGGTCATAGTCAAAAGGGTAAAGTTGCTAAATCAACTGGATCTACTGGTAGATCAGTTTCTGATTAATTAAGAATAAAATAATATACTCGTGAATACTACAAAAAAAGTTTACGCAAAATATAAGAATGCTCGTATTTCACCTAGAAAGGCTCGACTTATAATGAACCTTCTTCGTGGTGAGAAGATTGAAGGAGTATCAGATAAGCTTGCTCTTTTGAATAAAAAGGCTGCTGATTTGATCAAAAAAGTGGTAGACTCTGCAGTAGCAAATGCGGTCAATAATTCAGATATGGAACTCTCAAAGCTTTATATTGAAGAAGCAAGAGTGGATGAAGGTTTCACAATGAAACGCGGTAAACCAGTTTCTAAAGGTAGATATCATCAAATTTTACGAAGAAACAGTCATTTAATAATAGGGTTGGCTGAGAGAGAATAATTTATACATTACTACATTTTTAATTAATTATGGGACAGAAGGTAAATCCAGTAGGTTTTAGAATAGGAGTTAATAAAGGATGGAAATCTGTTGCGTATATAGATAAAGCTGATTACGCAAATCGATTGAAAGAAGACCTTGCAATCCGTAACTATATTGAAAAGAACCTAAGTTCTGCTGGAGTAGTTGCAACCAAAACGAAACGATTTATGAGCAAAATGCTTGTGGAAATTTCTGTAGCACGCCCAGGTGTAGTAATCGGTCGTGGTGGGTCTGGAATTGAAAAAGTAAAAAAGGATCTTGCTAGAATTGCAAAAACAAAGATTGAAGTTAAATTATTTGAAGTAAAAGATCCTGAAGCATCAGCAAAATTAATAGGTGAATCAATTGCGTCACAAGTTACACGACGTATTGTTCCAAAGTTTGCAGCTCAGAGAGAAATTGAAAAAGCAAAAGGAGTAAAAGGAGTAAAGGGAGTTAGAATTTGGGTTTCAGGTCGTATTAAAGGTGCTGAAATCGCTCGAACTGAGAAATTCCAATGGGGAAGTGTTCCACTACAGACACTTAGAGCAGATATTGATTATGCTTATGTTCGTGCTCAAGTTCCTAATGCTGGAATACATGGTATAAAGGTTTGGATTTATAAGGGTGAAAAACAGTTTGTTTAATTACTTACACTTAATATAGAATCGAGAAGCAATGTTACAACCAAAGAATCAAAAATATAGAAAACATTTCCAACCAGATCTTTCTGGAAAGGCTACTAAAGGTTTTAGAGTAGTTATGGGGGATTATGGTTTACAGTCTTTAGGACGTTCATGGGTGACAGCTCGACAAATCGAGGCTGCTCGTAAAACAATTGTACGTGAAATGAAACGTAAGGGGAAATTATGGATTAGAGTATTTCCAGATAGACCAATCACATCTAAGTCCGGTGAAGTTGGAATGGGAAAAGGTAAAGGAGATGTTGATCAATATGTAGCAATTGCAAAACCTGGAATTATTCTTTTTGAATTAGGTGGAGTGAGTGAGCAAGTTGCTCGAGAAGCATTGCGAAAGGCAGCTCAAAAGCTTCCAATAAAAACTAAATTTGTAACTCAACATATTTAATACAGTGGATATACAAGCATTACGAAAACTTAAAGCAGATGAATTGACGACTCGATTAAGAGAAAAAAGATCAGAGCTTTCTACTCACATTGCTGACTTGAAAATGGGAAAAGATAATAATAGTGCGAAGATAAAAGAATTGAAGAAAGAAATTGCGAAGATACTAACATTGCTAAATTCAGAAAATTCAAATAACTAAGTATTATATTCTTTATTATGACTTCAGAATCTGTTAAAATTGGCGGCAAAAAACTTCAAGGAGTAGTAACCGGATTGAGTAGCGAAAAGACAGTTAAAGTAACTGTTGAAATTAAAAAGCCACATCCACGTTACGGAAAAATTGTGAAATCTAACAAGACTTATCTTGTTCACAATGATCCTGAGGTTGGACTTGGTGTAGAAGGTATTGTATTAGGGGATGAAGTTACAATTCAAGAGTATAAGCCGATTAGTAAAAATAAATCTTTTATTTTGATTGAGAAAATAAAGAGAACATAGCATGATTCAAAAATTATCACGATTAAAAGTAGCTGACAACAGCGGGGCAAAAGAAGTTATGGTTATTAATGTTCTTAGCCGTCGAAAAGGAAACTCATACCAAAGATTCGGTACTGTTGGAGAACTAGTTGTATGTTCTGTAAAGCAAGCATTACCTGATTCTAAGCTCCGTAAAGGGGACGTAGTGTATGGAGTAATAGTGAGAGCTCGAAAAGAAGTAAGAAGATATGATGGTACATATATTAGATTTGATGATAATGCTGTTGTGCTTATTGGAAAAGAAAATAAAAATCCATTAGGATCTCGTGTATTTGGACCAATAGCTCGTGAAGTAAAAGATATTGGTTATAATAAGATTGCTAGTTTAGCACCAGAGGTGCTGTAAATAAATCTGACAGAATATAGAATTATGATTAAAAAAGTATTAGAAAAAGACACTGTAAAAATTCTCTCGGGGAAGGATAGGGGGAAAACAGGTGAAGTTTTAAAACTCTTGAAAAATGAGGATAAAGTGTTGGTAAAAGGAGTTAATGTAGTGACTCGACACAGAAAGGCACAAGCTAATGGAACAAAGGCTGGCATTATAAAAGAAGAAAGACCTATCCATATATCTAATGTACAGGTGATTAATCCAAAGAACGGAAAGCCATCAAGAGTAGGTTTTGAGGTGAAAGAGGGGAAAAAAATTCGAGTATTTAAAAATGATGCTGCTCCAAAAACAGCTAAAAAATCTAAAACAACTAAGAAATAATATATAATCTGATGGATCTAAAATCTAATCTAAAAAAAGAATATAGCGATAAGTATAAATTAGAGCTTTTGAAAGAGCTAGGGTTGGACAATATAATGTCTGTTCCTAAGGTAGAAAAGATTGTTATCAATACTGGTCTAGGTGAAGCGAAAAACAATGGTTCACTAATTGATGCTATGGTAGAAGATATTGCTAATATTACTGGTCAATCTCCAGTTGTAACTAAAGCTAAGACTTCAGTTTCAAACTTTAAGATCAGAGAAGGAATGCCGATTGGGGTTATGGTTACTCTTCGTGGAATCAAAATGTGGTTCTTTTTAGAGAAGTTGATTCACATTGTACTACCACGTGTAAAAGATTTTAGAGGTGTATCACCAAAATCATTTGATGGTAATGGAAATTATAACTTTGGACTAAAAGATCAGTTTGTATTTCCTGAAATCGATAGCTCAAAAGTAACTCGACCTCAAGGAATACAGATTACTATTTCAACATCTGCAACAAATGATGATCATGCAAGAGCATTATTATCTAAACTGCAGTTTCCATTTGTAAAACAGGAAAATTAATTATGAGTACAACAGCACAAGAAGCAAAAGAAAGAAAACTGAAAAGAGAACTTAATCGTGGTACAGTAAAATATAGAACAAGAGTCTTTAACCGTTGCCATATCTCAGGTAGAGCTCGTGGTTACATGAGAAGGTTCGGTATTTCAAGAATTGCCTTTAGGGAGCTAGCACTTAAAGGTTTACTCCCAGGAGTAAAGAAAGCTAGTTGGTAGTATTTATTTACAAGTTTAGTATTTTGATCGATGATAGTTAACGATCCAATAGGAGACACATTAACAAGAATAAGGAATGCACACATGAGATCATACTCTAGTGTTGATGTAATTTACTCAAAAATGATCCTTTCTATCCTTGGGATCTTAAAAGAGCATGGTCTAATAGACTCTTTTAAGGAAGAAGAATCGGGTGTAAAACGAGTTATTACAGTGACTCTAAAGTATAACGGTAAAAAACCTGCAATTACTAGTTTGACACGTGTTTCTAAACCTGGTCTTCGAAAGTATGTAGGATACCGTGAGATTCCAAATGTATTAAATGGCTTTGGTATCGCAATTCTTTCAACACCACAGGGGATTGTTACTGGTAACGATGCTCGCAAAGCTAAGGTAGGTGGAGAATTACTTTGCACAATATATTAATATACAGATTAACGTAAGTAGCAATGTCTCGAATAGGACAACAACCAATTACAATTCCAAGTTCAGTATCAGTTACCATTGAAAAAGGTGGTGATTATGGAAATCAAATTGTTACTGTAAAAGGACCAAAAGGTGAACTTGCAGAATCAATTAGACATGGTATTTCTGTAGAGTTTAATACAGAATCAAATGAAGTCACATTAACTCGTAAGAACGACTCTAAACAGAACAAAGCTTTTCATGGACTTTATCGATCGCTTATCGATAGTATGGTACAAGGTGTTACGGAAGGTTTTTCAAAGGTACTTGAGATACATGGAGTTGGTTATCGTGCAAAAGTGGTTGGGAAACAGTTAGAACTTAGTCTTGGTCTTAACCATCCAATACTTTTTGATATTCCTGATGGTATTGAAATTACAGTAGTTAAGGATATTGATATAACTGTTGGGGGTATAGATAAACAACTAGTGGGTCATGTTGCCGCAGTAATTAGAGACTACAGAAAACCAGAACCATATAAAGGAAAAGGAATTCGGTATCAAGGTGAGTATGTACGACGAAAAGTTGGTAAAACAGCAGCTAAATAATACTATTTATAAGATAGATTGATTATTATGAAATTAAAGAAAGATTCATCAAGATCAAAAAGAAAATTAAGAATTAGAAAGAAAGTATCAGGAACTGAGTCTCGTCCAAGAGTAACAGTGTACCGATCAAATGCTCATATCTATGTACAGGCTGTTGACGATATTACTGGAGTAACTATCGCATCAGGAAATGATAAGGATACATCGAAAGGTACAAATGTTGAAAAAGCTGAAAAAGTTGGTGCATCAGTTGGGAAAGCTTTGAAAAGTAAAAATATTAAGCATGTTGTGTTTGACAGGAATGGATATAAATACCATGGTAGAGTAAAAGCTGTAGCCGATGGGATCCGTGAGTCTGGAGTTGAGGTTTAATTTTATTTTATGACAATACGTACCGTGTCTGAGGAGAATAATAAGGTAACAAAAACAAATACTATGAATGATAAACAGAAAGTGAGAATTAAACGTGTATCAAAGAATAGTAAAGGCAAATCAAAAAGAAGACGAGAAGAGTCGGAGTTTGATAAACGTATTGTTTCAATCCGTCGAGTTACTCGTGTATATGAGGGAGGTAAGCGAATGAGATTGAGTGTATGTCTAGTTGTTGGTGATAGAAAAGGTAAAATTGGAATTGGAATTGGAAAAGGTGCTGATGTTCGTTCAGCAGAAGAAAAAGCTTATAACTATGCTCTTAAGCATCTAAAAACTATTCCTTTAGTTAAGGGAACTGTTCCTCACCAGGTACTTCATAAAAAGGGAGCTGCTAAAGTCTTTATGAAACCTGCTGCACCTG
>JAGQLH010000048.1 GCA_020429465.1 Candidatus Dojkabacteria bacterium
GTTCTTAGGTTTGGTTCAAATCCAAGTAATTTAAGAAGTTGGAGTTCGAAACTAAGTAGTTGTTTTTTAAAGGTATCTTTCGTTGCTGAATTTAAAAAGACTAATAATATTTCACAAAGTTTAGCTGCTTCATCGTTATCTAGCGTTATTTTATGAAGCAATTCAGCAATGTAAAAAAAATCATATACGAATTCTTTTTTTAAATCATTAAATGAATTAATGATCTTTGTCTCAGTGAGTGTGTCTAAGTTCCTTCCCTTGTGAAAAGAAAACTGGTTGTAGTTGAGAATATCTATATGTCCTGCCCGTTTACTCGTAACCTTTTTTACGCCCTTTGCGATTGAGTTAACCTTTCCATTATTTTTGGTGAGTATCCATACAAGCTTATCTGCATCTGCATAATTTTGAATCTTGTATATAAATCCGGTTGTCTTATAAAACTTCATTTCAAATAGTATTAGTCAAAAAGATGGCTATAGCGGCTTGATGCATAGTTTCTAAACACAGGAATTTCTTTAATTACTGCTCCTAATTCTTCTGCTACATACTGCCATGTCTTTCCTTGCCATTTACCTCGTCTGGTGTGCTCGAAGCTTTTTTGTGTGACTGCTAGGTAGTGAGGTTGGATACTTAGTGCGAGATCACTAATATCTTCCCAGCCATCCCATGGGATAACGTAATCAATGCAAATTAATTCACTTAGTAATTCTATTCTCTCCTCAAGTTTCATATATGGTCGATCTTCACCTTTTTTCTCTCGGACTATTTCGTCAGCATGGACAGCTACTACAAGTTTGCCTTTTTCTCCCACAATGTTCTTTGCCTCCCGGAAAAAATGAATATGACCGAGATGAAGGACGTCAAATACTCCCGAAGTAAACACGAGATTATTATCGTGGGAAAGAGCTTTGATAGCGTCCATTGGTTCGAGAACTTTTGTTTGTCGATAGAATGAATGATATTTTTTCATATAAGGTATGTATGAATTGTTGTTGTTATTGTATCAAAATCCAGCCAAAAGGTACGTTCGAAAGATGCTTATATGATAAAATATTGTGTTCCGTAAGGAACAACGCATATAGGGCCAGTGCCAGGTGAATTCCTAGCATTGGCTTTTTTATAGGCATAAAAAAGGGACACGAATGTGTCCCTTTTTAATATGTCTTTAATCCTTAAAGGTATTTTTCAATAACTTGCTGGAATGATGCGAATGGTAGTGCACCAGATACTTTTTCTCCATCTACACTATCTCCGTCAATTTTACCTACTACAAATCCAGGTGTTCCACTTATTCCAGCTGCTGCAGCGTCTGCTGCGTCAGCATTTACTTCATCTGCCATTTCGTTATTGTCTAGGCAAGTGTTGAATGTTCCTGTGTTCAAACCGAGTTCGCTTGCAATTGTTTTAAGTTGATCAGCATTGTTTTGTCCTCCTGATTGGAAAATTCTGTCATGCATTGCATAGTACTGACCTTGTTCTCCAGCACATTCTGCAGCTTCCGCTTGTACTTGCGCAAGTGGGTGGAAACTAAGAGGAAGGTCACGATAAACAAAAATTGCTTTTCCAGTGTCAATGTATTCTGTAGTAATTTGACTTAATGTCTCGTCGAAGAATTTACCACAGAACGGACATTCAAAATCACTAAATTCTACAATTCCTACGGTAGCAGTTTCACGATTTCCTTTTATTGCATCATCATCAAAAGATGTAGTAGCATCAAGACTTGGTGTTGCTACTGCTGTTGGGACAGCTGCTGCACCATTGTTTGTAGGATCAACCACAGCTGCTGTATCAGAATTACTTCCTGAGTTTACTGATACTGAACCGATTCTTCCTGCAGACAGGTACATTGAAATTGAAAGAAGAATTGCTGAGAGTACTATTGCTAAAGGCAATAATAATGGTTGCAAATCTACAGTTATAGTATCTGAGCTTGTTTTTGAGTTTGCCATAATACGATTACTAAATTAAATATATGGTTAAAATAAATACAGTTATAGATAGTTAAGGGTGCCATAAAAGCTTAGCATACGACTTTAAAAGTAGGCAATTTACGGCTGTGCAAAAAACAGTTACTATCATTGTAGTAGTTTTACTTCAAAATATCTAGAGTGAAAGTGATAAAAATTTATTCTGCTGATACTGTACAATATGTATGTAAATTTATTCAGTTATGTATATGTCAATGATTACAGTTATTCTCGATGAAGAGTTTGATAGAAATGAATTATCTAAATTGGTACCTGGTACATTCTTCTCTTCTATAGAGCTCATTGAGGCATATAAACAAGCATTCGATTTGAAAATACAGTGGATAGTCCACCATACTGGGGAGGTAATAACTGCTGCTTTACCGGTAGAAACTGACGGGCAAAATTCTTACTCACTTGGTCATCACCCGGATCACGATGTATTTGATTATATACCTGTGTTTTACAGATCGGTGGAAGATTTTGTTGCATTACTTGCGAATATCTCTAGTGATGAGTATGAAATATTAGAACTACCAGTTGAGTTACTACGATCAACAAATCACTCGTTAAAGCTTGAACATATGACAACGCTTCCAGTATGTGAAACTAAATTAAATCCTACACTTTCTCAAGGAAAAATTATATTCAAAAAGAAGTACAGAAGAGAATTAAAGCGAAAGACCAATAAGGTGACTGCGGAGTTTACTCCGGTTTTTCGAGAGGTTATCAGTAAGGATTTTGGGCTTCCTAAACTCCTTGAGTTTTTTAGGCAATCTCACAACGAAGAAAAGCAAGAATTTCTTACAAAGAATATGGAAAAATATGTTGAGTATTTTGTAATGAGAGAGGATGTTTCATTAACAGGATATTTTTTTGATGAAAGACTCGTATCGGTAGCGATATACTTTGATAAAAATGGTACACGTTATCTCTATAATATGGCTTCTGATACAGACTATTATGATTACTCACCTGGGATACTTCACATTTACGATCTGGTTCTTGCTACAATAGAAGCCAAAATGGAAACGTTTAGTTTTTTACGTGGTGATGAACGATATAAATTTGAGATCGGAGCTAATGCATGTCGAGCTAATTACAAGCTCCTATAAATAGATATTATTTTTTAGCTGCATTTATTATGTCTGCAAAACTAGAAGAATATTTTGAATTACAAGATACCATCAGAACTATTAAGGCTGATATGAAGGAAATGATTGATAATCATGACCTAACAGAAGAAATTAATGAGATTAAGAAGGAATTAAAAAATAGAAAGGATCAGATTGCTGAGGATGAAGGGATTGTTGTAATCAAAGATAAAATTAAAACCTTAAAAGAGCGACAAGATCTTCTTAAAGAGATTATTTTGGTAGAAATGAAAGAAGCTGGGCAGGAAAAATTAGAATATAATGGTAATGAAATAGTTATTGCTGAAGCACTGAAGATTAAAAAGAAAAAGAAGTGATTATAATAACAGCTAATCGTTATATGGTCTGTTATTCCTTTAAAACTTGTCAGTTATGAACATACAACAGGGTGTGTCGTTGAAAGATAAAAATTGGTTTCAGACGGGTGGGACTGCCGAGCATTATGCAGAAGTCAAATCTCGAGAAGAATTTATGAGTGCTGCAGATTTCGCACGTGAGAATCACTACCCAGTTTTTGTTCTGGGAGAGGGTGCCAATATTTTGATTTCTGATGAGGGGTATAGAGGACTTGTTGTTCGCCCTGTTCCTGGCGAATCCCCCGAAATTCTTCAATCTAAACAGGAATCAGGCTATGAATATGTAGAATGTATGGCAGGATTTCAGTTTCAAAAGCTCATTGATTTTTGTTTGGACAATAATTTATTAGGTATAGAAGAGTTTAGTGGTATACCTGGTACTGTCGGAGGGTCTGTATACATAAATATTCACTACTTTGAATTTCTTCTGTCTGATTTTTTTGTTGGGGGCACGGTATTAGATATAGAGTCAGGGGATATATCGTTCCATGAGGCAGGTTGGTTTGATTTTGGATATGATACTTCAAAACTTCAAAATTCCCATTATGTACTGGTTGATGCAAAATTTAGAGTAAAGAAAACTACTGATTTAGAAACAGCATATGCAAAAGGAAGACGGGACGAAATTATGAGGCATAGAGCAAATCGATATCCTGGATCTCATACATGCGGTAGCTTTTTTAGAAACTTTACTGAATCGGATGATGTATACGAAAAACTTCCGGTCGTAAATGGTCGAAAGATGATCTATGTCGCCTATTACCTAGATAAAATAGGAGTAAAGGGTTCACTTCAAGTAGGAGATGCTATTGTTTCTTCTCGTCATGCAAACATGCTTGTAAATCAAGGAAATGCGACATCAGAAGATGTCATTAACCTTGCACGAGAGATGCAACAACTTGTCAAAGACCAATTTGGATTTATTCCACAGCCTGAATGTCAATTGATTGGCTTTAACGAATATCCTCTCCTCACTTCATAATGTTATAGATTTCTTCAATGCGGAAAGTTTTTTTAGTATATGGTTCAACTACTGGTCTTACGGAGATATGTGCTGAACATGTAAAAGATGGTCTCATTGAGTCAGGTGTTGATGTAATTATGCAAAATGTTCTGGACACTACTGCTGATGAGCTAGATGATTATGAATATATAGTTTTGGGATGTTCAACATGGGATTATGGTTGTTTACAATATGATTTTGAACCTTTCCATGAAGATATGAAGCTTAAGGATCTTACAGGTAAGAAATTTGCTGTATTTGGTACAGGAGATAAAGCATATGGCGAAACGTATTGCGAAGCTTTGCGAACACTTACTAATACCGTAGAAGCATGTGGAGGAACTTGTAGTATCGAAGCTAAAGATATTGAATCTGATTTACGAGAAGAGCAACTTCAGGCGACAAAAGATTGGGCTAAAAAATTTGGTTTACAAGTATCAGGAAATTAACTATTTAAGTAATTATTCATTTATTATGACTGATTATAAAAAAGAGCTTGCAGTAGCAATTGAGGCAGCTGAAAAAGCTGGAAAGTACTTGGTGGAAAATTCAGATAGAATCTCAATTTCTGATTATAAAGGAAGTACTCATGATTATGCTACAGAGCAAGATTTACAATCACAATTTTCAATTTTAAAGACAATAAAAGACGCCTTCCCAGAAGCTAAATTTCTGACTGAGGAAAATACAGAAGAGGTTGATACTAACGATACGTTGTGGATTGTAGACCCTATTGATGGAACACGGATGTTTGCTCACGGAATTTACTTCTATTCAATTTCTATCGCGTTATGGGATAAAGGTGAGGTAAAAGCCGGTGTTGTGTATGCTCCTCAGTATGGAAAAAACATGTATACTGCAATAAAAGGAGGTGGTGCATTTGTAAATGATTCAAAAATAGTTACTTCAAATAAACATGATTCACTGGCACAGTCCTTGGTTGCTACAGCATTCCCCTACGAGAGAGATATGGTAGATGCAACTATGGAGAGAATGAAATTATTAATTCATAGATGCGAGGATATTGTTCGACTTGGTTCGTGTGCATTGGAGAATGTTATAGTTGCAGAAGGGGGATTGGGGTCATACATGGAGCGAGGTCCAAAAGTATGGGATATTGCAGCTGCTAAACTTATTATTGAAGAAACTGGTGGGCTGTGTACAAACTTTGATGGAACACCTCTGGATATATTTGGAAAGAAGAATGGAAAGTATTATTTGGAGTTCGTATCATCAAAAAATAGACAAATACATGAAGAGGTTATTGAATTACTCTCTTCTTTAACATAAAAATTCTGTACAATAAGAGTATAAGCTTTTTGTATTGATTTGAAATGGATGTCATAATCCTCCAAAAATTCTTGGTTGCGATTGGTATTGGCGCACTTATTGGTATAGAACGGGAACGAGAGAAAAAAGGTCATGAATCCATTGGGAGTGGTTTCCGTAGTTTTATTCTCATAGCACTTCTTGGTGCAATTAGTGCTTTTTTTACACAAGTACTTGATTTCCCTACCACGTTTTTCGTTATATTCGGTGGTCTAGCCTTGCTTGTTGCAATGTCATATTACTTTTTTGCTAAGCAAGGACTTTACGGTGTAATTACAGAGTTATCAACTCTTATTACATTTCTCCTTGGTTATCTTTCCCTAACCGAACACAGTCTTGTTGCAATTGTGCTTGCTGCATTTATAGTAATTCTTATTGAATCAGAAAAGGTAGCACATAAATTTATTCGTTCTACGAGTAAAGACGAGTGGTTCGACACACTTAAATTTGCGACCATTGCTTTTATCGTATATCCTATCCTTCCAACGAATCCAATTGATCCATGGGGAATTGTTAATTTATCAGAAATTTGGCTTTTGGTTGTTGTGATTAGTGGAGTTGAATTTATAGGTTACTTTTTGATGAAAACCATTGGTACTAGAAGAGGACTATTTATTAGTGGATTCTTAGGAGGGGTGGTTTCAAGTACGGCATTTACGATGAGTGCTTCAGAACAAAGTAAGCAACTTCCGAAACTTTCTCATACATTGGCATTTTCCACCGTTCTGGCATCTTTAATGATGTTCCTTAGGGTGATTATTTTGGTTTGGGGTATTTCACCAGCTTTATTGGGACAATTGGCACTAGGAATTATTCCGATAGCACTTGCTATGTTAATTAGTGGTGGGGTGATTGCATATCCAATACTTTTTGCAAAGGGAAAGAAGGGAGTATCATCTGCTCGGAGTGAAATTGGAACAACGTTTACATCTCCATTCCATTTTGGTCCTGCACTTAAAATGGCGCTCCTTTTTAGTATCACAAAGATTATTGTAGAAATAGCTACCTATTTATTGGGTGGAAGTGGAGTTGTTTATACAAGCTTTATTGCAGGTTTGGTTGATGTAGATGCAATAACCTACTCAATTAGTGATTTGTTCAATCAGGATACTATAGTTCCTTCAGTTGCTGTAAATGGAATTATTATTGCAACGTTAATGAATACATTCTTTAAAATGATAGTTGCAAAAGTACAAGGGACGAAGGAATTGGGAAATACTATCCTCATATCCTTTGGTTCAGCTATTATCGTTGGTATTTGTGTGTTAGGGTATCAGGTTCTCTTTTGATGAAAAGCTACTTGAAATTAGTATAGATTAGGATTCTTAAAAGGGATAAGTGCAAAAATCACTGCATCGATATAAAAAGTTCTGCGTGTGATTACGTCATGCGTAAGTATCCCGACAGATCCAGATTTTTGTTTTGAATTTGATTGATTGAAGACAATATCATCTGCATCTCCTAGTTCTTTTCCTTGTTGAATAAGTGCAGTGACTTTTTGTGGTAGAAAAAATGTTCCACTCTTCCCTTTCCCCACGGTGTTATCATCTGAAATATATACCTATGCAAATGTAGACATCTCTCCGTTAACTAGTTCAATTCCCCCTTCTATACCAACCCAATAGTCGGCATCTGGATGTGATTTCTTTGCATTTAGTACTCTATTTTTTGCTCCTGCTATAGTTTCATTTTCAGACATTGGTTGGTCACTAACATCCGAAGAGGCATCTATACCTTGGAATTCAAAAACTTCATTCGGGAACATACGTCCAAATGCATCTTGTACACAAGATATTTTTATTGGATTTTTAGAGGCAATAATAACGTTCATGATTGAGAATAAAAAGATTATAATGTGCTAATTTTAAAAGATTCTATTGCGTCTTCAGTATTGTAGACAAAATGACCTTCTAGGATTCGTCCTTCAAGCATAAATGGTACCCAATATTTAGCATCAGGCCACATAGAATGTATGGGGAGTTCTTCAATTTTGAACCACTTAGGTATCATCTCTTCCGTTTCAGTAGGTTCTCCAGACCATTTTGTGCAGATAAATGGGATAACGGTTTGGCTCCACGAAGGTTTATGAGGGAAGTAAAAATGGATCTGGCCACATTTCTGGATTTGATCTGCTTCAACTGTAATCTCTTCTTTTAATTCTCGGCGTGCTGTTTCTTCAAATGTCTCACCTTTCTTTTGTTTACCTCCCACCCCCATATACATCCCATTACCCATGCCTTCTTTCTTGTGTCCAAGTAAAACTTTTTGACTTTCCATGAGATAAGTAACACATCGAATTGGTAAATTTTTATTATCTGCCATTACATTTTCAATATTTGAAGATTGCATTGAGTAGGAATTAAAAGTTGAATCTGTTGAAGCTTAACAAATTTTATATAAAGAATACTATGCACATATTGCACATTTTTTATGCATGAGGTAGTATTCAACTACTATGAAAATATATTTCACTTGTTCGACTGCTGAATTTCAAAAATACCATGAAACCTACTTTGCTATACGTGATTTCCTAATCACTGAGGGACACATACTTACTCGTGATTGGCTCCCAAAGGTTGATAGGAGAATAAAAGAAACTAAAAGTGATTTACCAGATATAAAACAAATATACGATGACTGCATGAAAGGTATACAGACTGCAGATTTAGTAATTATTGAAGATTCTGTTTCAAATTTCAGTACCGGACACCAAATTACAGTTGCGCTTCAGCAAAATAAACCTACGCTTGTGTTGTGGTCTGGTGAAAAGCATACACATTTTAATCAAATGTTTATCCATGGAATAGAATCGGAGTACCTTCAAGTCGCAACATATGGAGATCAAGAATATCGTGAAATTATTAAAGAATTTACTACGATGTATTCAAATCCACATCAGAAAAGTAGATTTCACCTGGTATTATCTGAAGCAGAGCGAACATATCTTGATTGGCTTAATCATACGCATTCACAAAGTAGAACAGAAGCGATACGTTCATCCATACGAGATAAAATGAAGAGAGATAAAGATTACAGATCATACCTTCAGAATATATAGAACAAGTACCGATAGCATATCGAAAATTTACTATAACATAGTTTTAGTCTGATAGAATTACTAGTCTTTATATTACTTTATATTTTTTTATTATGACTACATTTGGAACAAAAAAAATAGCTTTGTTTTTAGTTACTGGAGCTATTGTACTTGCTGGATGTGTTTCTACAGAGGTTGAAACAACTACAGAAGATTCTACATCAGACACATCAGATGAAATGATGGTTGAGAATGATGCAATGATGGAAGATGATGGAGATACAGCAATGATGGAAGAAGATGAGCCTGATTTTACTGCTGAGATGGACGTTTATACGATTGATAACACCAATTCTAGTGCTACTTATACCGTATCAAAAAACTTCTTCGCAAATGATGAACCAACAATAGTTAGTGCAACAACAGAAGGAGTGACCGGGGATTTTGGATTTAATTTAGGTATTTCTTCTACTGTAGCAGGAAGACTCGAAGTTGACCTCCTCGGACTTACTAGTGGAAGTACGGACAGAGATGATGATTTGAAGGCTAAATTTGCAGAGTTTGATGTATACCCTACTGCTGTGTTTGTACCAAGAACTACAACACTTTCAATTTCTGAAGTACAAGATAGTGAAGAAGTAGCATTTGAAGTAACAGGAGATATGACTATTCATGGTGTAACAAATACAGTAACACTTGATATTACTGCAACTATGGAAGGTGATACAATTACCGGAACAGGAACAACAACAATCCTCGGTTCTGATTATGACATTACTATGCCAGCAGTTGGTGATCTGTATGTAGTTGAAGATGAAATTGCATTAGAAGTTAATTTCGTAGCAACTGCAGAATAATCTAGACTTATTCGTTTTTTTAACCCCCACCTTATTTTTCAGTGAAATGGTGGGGGTTTTTATGTCATAATAGGAACGCATAAGGCATTTTACTTAATGTAACATTATTAAAAACTATGTACCAACCACCTCAAGAAATTTTAGAAAAGTATGCTAATCTTTTAGTTAATTTTGCTCTTAACTCAGGTAAGGGAATAAATAAGGGTGATGTGGTAATGTGTATTGTAGATGATGTGGCAAAGCCATTGATGGTTGAACTACGCAATGCAATTTTGCGGGCAGGAGGACATCCAATGCTTCGTATGATTCCTTCAGGTATTAGTAAAGAATTCTATGACCTTGCAAGTGAGGAACAGTTGGAGTTCTTCCCTAAAGATTATTTAAAAGCACGGGTAGATTTAATAGATCATCAAATTGGAATTATTTCTGATGTAGACCCCCATGAATTAAAACATGTAGATTCCAAGAAAATATTTAAATCAGCTGATGCAAAGAAACAGTATAGAGAGTGGTTGAATGAGAAAGAAAATAAGGGCAAATTCACTTGGACACTCGCGCTTTATGGAACTGAGGCGATGGCAAAGGAAGCAGGTATGTCACTTGAAGAATATTGGAACATTATTATAGAAGCATGTTACTTGGATAAAGAAAATCCTACCGCTGAGTGGGAAGCAATTGCACAAGAACAAAAAAGAGTAATGGGTGAGCTCAATTCACTTAATGTTGATTATCTACATGTTAAGGGAGAAAATATCGATCTTAAGGTTAAGATTGGGCCAAATCGAAAGTGGTTAGGTGGTAGTGGACGGAATATTCCAAGTTATGAATTGTTTATATCTCCAGATTGGCGCGGTACTGAAGGTTATATCTATTTTAATCAACCACTTTACCGTTATGGTAATTTGGTGAAAGATGTTCGATTAGAATTCAAGGATGGTTTGGTGGTGAAGGCTGAAGCCAGCGAAGGTCAAGAAGTACTTGATAATATGCTTAAACGTGAGAATGCTAACAAAATTGGTGAATACTCGCTTACAGATTCTCGAGTGTCTAGAAT
>JAGQLH010000049.1 GCA_020429465.1 Candidatus Dojkabacteria bacterium
GTGTATAACGGAGGCGCATTTGGGAGTGCTGTTAGAAGTGGACAATATCCAGGCCTAGAGCATATTTCAAACCCAGATTCAGCTAAGACGTTTTTTAGTAGTTCGATTGGAGAAAATGTAGGTGTGGTAGTATATACACCACCTAGTTATAGCTCTAGTTCTTCAGATTATCCTGTTGTTTATTTTCTTCACGGAATGAATGGTAATGAGTGGAATTATTTTGGACTTGATTCAAGTGCTATCTACTCTACTCCTAATATTATTAATCTAATACAGAATAATGGTTTGGGAGATTCTATTGTGGTATTTCCTAATGGTGGAGCTGGTTCAGGATACATTAATAGCAGTTTTGCTAATTCAGAATCTATGATTATTAATGATTTAATTCCATTTATTGATGCAAATTACCGGACAATTGCTTCTCGTGAAGGACGTGCAATTCAAGGATTCTCAATGGGTGGTGCTGGAGCAACATATTTAGCAACAAAATATCCGACATATTTTAGTTCTGTAGCTGGAATGTCATCAGCATGTCATCTTATTACCGCTCCCGCTACTCCTGCTGGATATGATTCTGTATGTGATTATGTTATGGAGTCATCTAAATCAAATAGTGTTAGCAACGCATCAATACTTTCAGGAAATACGTCATTCTTATTCACAAATGGTACTTCGGGCGATTTTGGTCAGACATTTCACTCAGAAATGAATTCACTGCTCAGTTCAAATGGAATTGTAAGTGAGCATATTGGACTTGGCTCAGTAGGACATGATCTTGAAGCACAGCATAGTGTAAGTGTAGGAGGAACAACCTTAGGGCAATACCTTCTTGAATTCCATCTTGATAATTTTGGAGAAAGCGGTGGGACACCTACTCCAACACCTGGATGTACCGCTGTATTTCCAGACATATGTGACAATGTATTTGAATCATATATTACTAACCTTGAAAATGATGGTATTGTAGGGGGATACTCCGATGGTACATACAAACCTGATAATCCGGTAACACGGGGAGAAATGTCTAAGTTTATCTTTAATGCATTTTCTATTCCGCAAAATACATCATGTGGGAATTTCCCAGATGTGAACAGCTCACATACATTTCATGTATATATCACATCTCTTAAATGTGCTGGTGTAGTAGGAGGATATTCTGATGGTACCTATAAACCTGATGAGTATGTTACTCGTGATGCCGTAACTAAATTTGTCGTTAATGCTCTAATTGAGAATGGTATTTCTGTCAATCTTAGTTTGAGTCACGGATTCTCTGATGTACCGAGTTCAAATGTTTTCGGACCATACATTGCATATTTGACAAATGTTACTGTTGATGGAGAAAAAGTTATCAGTGGATATTCTGATGGGACATATAGACCAGCAAATGTACTTACTCGTGGAGAAATGTCTAAGGTTGTAGATAATTCTCGAAAGATACTATAGATTGTATGAATTATAAAGTTTTTGCTTTTGGAATTCTTATTGTAGTATTCAATCTACTTTCAGGGACAATAGTTTTTGCTCAAAATCAAAGTGATTGGAATTTAGGTGGAAATCAGTCTTTACCTATTGGTGTTGAACATAGAGATGTTGTTAGTCCATCAATGAATAGTATCGAGGTTGGTGTAAATGTGTATACTCCTCTAGGATACAATCAGACTGATACAACAATAAAATACCCAGTGGTGTATTTCTTGCATGGTTCAGCTGGAAATGAGTATAACTATTTTGGTTATACTTCATTTGATAAGCAAAATCCAAGTAGCATACTTGGGTCTGAGAATATGATAAAGCTTGTTGAGAATGGTGAGGTTCCTCCTACAATTATTGTATTTCCAAATGGAAAGCGGGGGTCTAATTATATTGACCAAGGAGTTGATAAACCTGAAACATTCATTATAGAAGAACTAATCCCATATATTGATAGCAATTACAATACCATAGGAACAAGAGCTGGAAGATCAATTGAAGGGTTTTCTATGGGAGGTGGAGGTGCAGCATATTTTGGATTTAAATACCCTGAATTATTTTGTACTTTTATTGGATATTCCCCTGGACCGTATGGGCATGTTACGAAGGCTTTGGTAGATAATGGCTCTTCTATATCTAATTTTGGTATGGAGTATAGGTTCACTTACGGAGGTGATCAAGATTTAGGGGCGATTAAAACATTTGTGACTACTACCCTTCCAAATACAATATCTTCCTTTAATGCAGGCGGAGGAACTACTGTATATGAGTACTTTAATGATGGTGTGAAGGGGTTTGAGATAATTAATGGTACTGGTCATAACTTTGGAGATCAGTTAAATTCAGTTCGTCCATCAACTGGTGAATCATTTGCGAAGTATCATATGAAGTATCATCATGAATCCTTTGGCTCCGAACCAGTAGTGCCAAATAATCCTAGTTCTCAATGTACAGCAGTGTTTCCAGATATATGTGGAAATGTGTTTGAGTCATATATTACCGAGTTAAAAAATGATGGTGTTATAGGAGGATATTCTGACGGGACCTACAAACCTGATAATCCGGTGACACGAGCAGAAATGTCAAAATTTATTATGAATGCATTCGAAATTTCAGAAAATACATCTTGCGAAGAATTTCCAGATGTGGATCCATCGAATACATTCTATTCCCATATTATGTCGCTTAAATGTCATGGTGTGATTTCTGGGTACTCTGATGGAATGTTTCGACCTAATGATGTAGTGAAACGAGATGTTGTAACAAAATTTATTGTAAACGGATTAGCGGTTGAAGGAGTTGTTGTTGATTTAAATATGTCCCATTCATTTTCTGATGTTTCCAGCAATAATCCATTTGAATCTTTTATTGCCTACCTAACAAATCAGACAATCGAGACTGGAGAGCGTGTGATTAGTGGCTACAATGATGGGACGTATAGACCATCCAATGTTCTCACGCGGGGTGAGATGTCCAAAATAGTTAACAATTCTCGGAAATTACAATAAGGTATGAACTTTTGCTGATATTTGGTAGAATATTCGGCATTACCTTTCTATATAAATAATATATTCATGCAACAAACTCATAAATTAAGATTCACTGTGTTATTAGTTTTTACTATACTTACTTTTGTAGGTTGTACTGCTACTACACAGCAAAATACTAATGATCTTGCTATAACTAATTCGAATGATTCTGCAGAATTAGGTACGCAAGAAAATTTAGAGGAATCAAATAGTTCTAGTTCAATTATTACACCAGAGGCTATGGCAACTAAAGACCCAAGTAATTTCCAACAGTGGGAAGAATCTCCTGCTAATCAATTAACCGAAGGAAAAAGTTATTTTGCAGTACTGAAGACTAACTTAGGAGATATCAAAATCGAGTTAGACGCAGAGACTCGACCAGTTACTGTTAATAATTTTGTTTTTCTTTCAAAAGAAGGATTTTATGATGGTGTGATTTTTCACCGCATTATACCGAACTTCATGGCTCAAGGAGGAGACCCAACAGGGACAGGTATGGGTGGACCTGGTTACCAATTCGAAGATGAAATCGATGATGAGAATTCAAATGCACCATATACAATTTCTATGGCAAATGCTGGGCCAGGGACTAATGGAAGTCAGTTCTTTATTAATTTTGTTGATAATGGGTATCTAAATACAGCTCATACAGTGTTCGGTACAGTTATTGAAGGTAAGGAAGTCGTGGATACAATGAATGGCGTACAAACAGATTTTAAAGATAAGCCTGTAGACCCAATAGTGATTCAATCGGTTGTTATTGAAGAAGTATAAATCATTGATTAGAAATTTATTATGAATACGAACCAACCACCTGCGTTGGTAGGTATACTTGGTGGGGTCGGACCGAAGGCAACACTTGAGCTATGTCAGCATATAATTGAGTATACTCCTGCTGTAAGAGACCAGGATCATATACCGCTTCTTATTTACAATAATTCACAAATTCCAGATAGGATTGATGGTATCCTTGGTAATGGGCAAAGTCCATTGTCTGAGCTTATTCGTACTGCAAAATTATTAGAGCGTGAAGGGTGTAAGTTCATTGTGATTCCTTGTAATAATGCTCACTATTTTCTTGAGGAGATACGGAAAAATTTGCACATTCCAGTACTAGATATGATTTCCTTAACAAAGCTGTATCTTCAAAAGCATTTGCCACTTATTTCTAAGATAGGATTACTTACTACTGATGCAAGTAGGACTCTGCGCCTGCACGAAAAGCGTTTTAAGTCAGCAAAGATCGAGATTATGATGTCGTCTGATACTATGCAGCGAAATAATGTTATGGAAGCATTATTTGGGACAAGGGGAATAAAAGCTGGATATCATGATTCAGAATATAATAAATCATTACTGTTAGAAGCCTCTTCTGAGTTGATTACTAAAGGAGCTGATGCAATATTAGCTGGCTGTACAGAAATCCCTTTAACGTTGTCTCAGGCTGATTTTTCAATACCTTTTATTGATCCAGCAAAGATCCTCGCTCTTGAAATTGTTGAGAGAGCTATGAATACCCATGTGTATACTCAAGACACATTTCTGGCAATTACTAATTCAGCTCGTATGAAGACATTGAATGCTTGAGTTTTGTAGCGAGAGACGTTCATAGAACACTAGTTTAGGGTTCTTGGATAATTTTTGTGTTATTTTCTAGTACTGACCATGCCTCTTCTTCAGTTATCCAATTATCTGAGTAAATAGTAGCAATCCATCTGGTATCTTTTTTGGGGAATTTTTGAATTTGAATAATTACTCTAGTAAGAGCTTCGATGCCATTTTTGAGTATTGCAGGTAATTCAGTATCCAGTTGATATTGGGTTTTACTATACTCGATCCAATTACTTGATTGTGATGGTGGAATGATTAGGTCTATAGAATCTCGGGGAATACCTATAGGAAAATAAAAAATTTTTCTAGGCGATTTTGCTTCGATTATCTCAACCCCATTCATGGTCACTAATTACACTAAAGAGTGATTATATCCTAAGTAACAATTAATTTTCGAAGATTACTTTGAAGTATTCGCCTTTTTGTCGTTGGTGGATTTCTTGCACTTTTATTTCAAACGTATCTTTGAATTCTGGGTCGATTTTAGAAAGGGTTTTTATTTCCCCATCTATAAATAGTTCGGGATCAAAGTAACGAAGTTTGTCTGATGTTTGGAAAAAATCATGGTCCTGTTGAGTTCCACTTTCCACTCTAAATTTTTCTTCAAATATTTTTATACTTGTCTGATCAAGCTGGTCACGTGCATTCATTAGTTTATTGAAAAGACCCTTATCAGTAAGGAATAGATCTTGGCGTGCGATAATTTCTTTTTGTAAACCTTGATCGATCATTTTCATTAGTGCAGCATAGATTGGGGCTATTTCTGGAGCATATACTAACTCAGTAAGTGCATCTGTTCCGTCCAGTGCAAACTCTCTACATATCGTAGGGTCTGTGAATAATATTTTCCCATTCTGAAGGATGAGATTGTTGAGTACGGACTTTCCAAATCCTTCTTTATGTCCTATGACTGCATAATAGTCACGCATTGCATAATCGATTCTATCTGCTCCTACCAGCGGGAGTTTTGCCTTTATCTCGGTATAGTCATCGAGATCATTCTTTAGTGTTACTCCAGCCTTCTCAATTATGTTATGAACTTCTGCTATTCCAGGTAGGAGATGTGCTGAATCATGGTGAAAATCTTCATCTGTTAAAACATGATCCACCATATGAGAGAATGCTGCATGGCCAATATCATGGATAAGTCCAGCTATTTGTACTTCAATTGATGCTCCAACTGTTGCTAGTATATGCCATACCCCAATTGAATGCTCAAATCTTGTGGTTTGGTACGAGTCTTTGTAGAGGAAATTAACACCACCATACTGATTTATTTCTTTAAGACGTTGAAATGCATCTGTGGCTACTATTGACTGGATAATAGGATTTTTAATTGTGATTTTTCCGTACAGAATATCGTCGAATTGCATGATTCAGTTTTAAGAAGTGATCTTGGATGATTATACAATGTTAATCTTTCGAGTAGGGTTAGAATGACTTAGCTTCCACTGGTCTCAGTCTAAGCAGTACCAGGTTTGTCTACTTTCTAGAACACTCTGAGCATACACCGTGGGTTGGGATTGAGGTTAGGGGAATTTCCACATTATGCAGTCTGACAGATTGTGGTAGATCTTTTTTAGGATAATAGCCACTGGGTAAATGAGTAATATTTCTAGTCCATCCATGAAGATATTTTGAGTCATGGGGTATCCACTTCCACCAGTGAATGGCAATTCCAACAGCGTGATTTGCAAGGTGCGTATCACCACCATGGCAGTGGACCCATCCTATATCTGGTGGATGGGGGATACTCTCATAATAATCATAAATATCTCTCATATCCAAATTTTGCATATAGCTCAGATAACTTTTCCATAGTTTATCTGAAACTCCAGTTGGATTGGCCCAGGGATTTTTTGTGATTGGATTTTCATATTCTATCTGTCTACCAAGAACTAATTCATTGATTAATCTTGGATCTGCATGTAATAAAGTAATTCGTGCAACTTGAATTGCAGTTACTGGTTCTTGATATAGGAAGTTATCAGGTATAGGGGATACAGTTTCTAGTCCAGGCATAAGGATGCTAGATTATAAAATTATGTATATCATTTTATGAGTAGATTTATCAACCATAAGTATACTTATTCAGCTGGTAGTAGTGGATCCGCGCCTTTCATTTCTTGGATTATGTAGTTTCTTATCGTTTCTATAGCTACATGGAGCTCATCTAGGATATCCCTATATATTTCTTTATCTAATCCTGTTCTAATCTTATTTATCATGCCTAAAAAATATTCCTTTAATGGATACTCGATATTCACAGGAATTAGAACTTCATTTAGAATCTTTTTATATTTAGCTTTTTGGGGTTTACTTTTCTCCTCATCATCTACCACAATCCACCAATTCCCTAATAGAGACATATCCGCTTCGGGTTTCTTATGGATTGTTAAGAGCAAATGACTTCCATCAGTAATTTCCCCTCTAATTAATGGGCCAACAAGATTAGCAATAGTTGGACTTTTGATTGTACTTTCATTTGAGAACTCCATTTCTTCAGGCAGTAAATCTGTGATAGGTATTAGTCTATAATAATCAATGTTGCTGAGATTAAACATTTCTATCATTTGAGCTTCTGAATGTACTTCTACGGTCATGGTTCTTAATAAATAGTAATTGTATTAATTAACTATTATATCCCCCACCCTGCTTGGTAGAGTTTTTCCATCATCTTGTCTACATAGAGTGCCATTTCTTGGCGAACCATAAGGTTATCTGGTCTATACTGATTAGATGGGTAATTTGGATCAGTTATTCCATTTGAGTAGCTGCTCATGATATACATTGAAAATGGATGATAACTAGGTACATCAGTATATACTTGATTATAGATTGTTTGGGGTACAAAATTAGGATTTCCAAGTGCAACACGTGCTCCATTGATAATAAATTTCATAGCTTCCGCTCGAGTTACCAGTGTGTCAGTTCTGAATGAATTATCTGAGTACCCTGAAATTACTCCATTGCACTTCAATGTCATAATCTCGACATAAAATTTATTTGAGGTAGGCACATCGGTAAATCCTCCACAGTTCGTATTTTCTGGAAATCTATACCCATTCTCGATAATCTTTGCCATCTCACCTCGGGTGATTGGTTGGTAGGGTTTAAATGTACCATCTGAGTATCCATGTATCACATTCTCACATTCAAGATTTTGTATGTGTGGGAAGTAAGGATTGCTTGCAGGTACATCAGGGAATGTCTGTTGGGTTGTTGGGTTGTAAAATGGACAATTATTAATGTCGGTACAGATTCTTTGACAGGTAGGGCCAGAAACAGGTCCAGGGGATACAGGTGAACTAGTTACTCCAAAATTATTTCCTTTCCATATAACAAAATCAACAAGTGTTCCTGAGGCATTTTTTACATCAATTTGTACTACTGAATTTGGATCTGTAAACCACTGATTAAATTCTTCATAACTTGAGATTGAGTTTACTCTATTCATTCTACATTCATATGCACCACTATTAGGACCAAGTTGGGAACTTGTGTAACATTTATACACTTCAACTGAGTAACCTGAGCAGTTAGAACCATTTACACATCCAGTACACAGTGAATTTGCGTTATGTTCTCCCCAATTTGCAGATCCATTTGAAGGGGTAGAATCACCACAAACATTTACCATAGTTCCTGGTCCAACTTCAATTGTTCCTACACTTGATACTCCCCCACTACTCGATGATGAGCAAGCGGCTGTACCAAACTGATCACCTTTGAAAAATACAAAATCAGAATATCCGGTACCTGATCGTACTTCAACTCTTTTAACTACACAGGGATCTTGAAATTCATTTATATGGAGAACCTGTCCATACTTAGTTACTTTGTTTTTAGTACATGTCATTCCACCATTTTCGTATGTTTCCTCACCTGAATGGCAGGTATAGATATCAACTGTTCCACTACATGCTGCATCCCAGCATCCGGTACAGGCTGGATTGGCATCGTGGAAATCCCATGCTGGCCATGGATCTTGTGGGTATGGGTATGGATCACCACATACATTTACAATCTCTCCAGCATAGTATGGGCTTCCAGATACAAATTTTGCAATATAGGGTAGTAACGCCATGACGATAATGGCGCTGAGCATAATTACTCTGATATTCCGTTTAATCATCATAGATTAGGTATAAGGTAATAGCTAAATTATACCAAAATACGATAATTTTTTCTACTATAGGATAATTACTGAGGGGGAGGAGCTAATTTCCGGTATTTCCTTCCTACACGTATTCGAGCCATTTCCTTCTCCATCTTAGCCTGCAGCCTAGCAAAGTCAACATCTGCCAGAATATCTTTCTCCTCTAAGAATTCTTCAGCTTTTCTGCGAGCTTCTTCTGCTCGTTCAATGTCTATGTCTTCCGCTCGTTCTGCTGTATCGGCTAATATATACACCATACTTTCTTCTCGCACCTCGATCATACCAGTAGACACCGATAAAATCTCGGTGCCTTTTTCGTTAGTAATTTCAATTTCACCTGGTTGTAAAAGTGAAATAAGTGGTAAATGATCTTCTTTAATTGTAATCACACCTGTTTCTGTTGGGAGTGTAACTGACTGTACACCGGAAATTTCCGAGATGATACCTTCAGGTGTTACGATTTTTAATGTAATCATAGTTAACTTGCTTGGTAATTAATTAACCTCGTGCTGCTGCAATAACAGAATTAATATCACTCTTCATGTAGAATGCATTCTCTGGTTTGTCGTCATGTTTTCCATCAAGAATTTCTCTGAATCCACTAATTGTATCTTCCAATTTAACGTAAACTCCAGGTTTTCCAGTAAATTGTTCTGCAACAAAGAATGGCTGTGATAGGAATTTTTGTATTTTACGTGCACGAGCTACCGTTAATTTATCTTCATCTGAGAGCTCTTCCATTCCAAGAATCGCAATAATGTCTTGAAGGTCTTTATATCTTTGAAGTACGTTCTGAACTTCACGTGCAGTATTGTAGTGTTCTTCACCTACAATCTGAGGATCGAGAACTGTTGAACTAGAATCAAGTGGATCTACAGCTGGATAAATACCAAGTTCAGATAGGGATCTATTAAGTACTACTGTTGAGTCGATGTGACTAAATGTTGTAGCAGGTGCAGGGTCTGTCATATCGTCAGCTGGTACGTATACAGCTTGTAATGATGTAATTGAACCTTTCTTTGTTGAGGTAATTCTTTCTTGTAAAATTCCCATTTCGGTTGCAAGTGTTGGTTGGTATCCTACAGCAGATGGCATTCGACCAAGAAGCGCAGACATTTCTGAACCAGCTTGAGTGAAACGGAAAATATTATCAATAAATAGCAACAAATCTTTTCCTTCTTCATCACGGAAATGCTCTGCCATGGTAAGTGCTGTTAGAGCAACACGTGCACGTGCTCCTGGGGGTTCGTTCATCTGTCCAAAGACAAGTGCTGTCTTGTCCAATACTCCGGATTCTTCCATCTCTCTATAGAGGTCATTTCCTTCTCGAGTACGTTCTCCAACTCCTGCAAACATAGAATATCCACCGTGCTCAGCTGCAATACTTCTAATAAGCTCTTGAATAATAACTGTTTTA
>JAGQLH010000004.1:0-25783 GCA_020429465.1 Candidatus Dojkabacteria bacterium
CCTTCTGAAAATAATGTATTTTCATATTCTGGTTGTAATCCTAATGATTGTTTTCTCGTCATGTAACGATTATAAAAAAAGAGGACCTTGTAAACAAGGTCCTCTTAAAATTGCTTTATAGTGATTTACTTCTCTTCTGAATCTTCTTTTTTCTCTGTTGTAGGTGTTTCCTCAACTGCTTCTTCTTTCGTTTCTGTCTTCTCCACTGCTACTTCCTCAACCACCTCTTCTTTAGCTACTGTAGTCTCTTCTGGAACTTCTACCTCGCTAGCCTCTAGATATGCTTCATCAATTACCTGTACTTCTTTAATTTCTGCACCGCTATCAGTAACCTTCATAGCACTTTTACCGATTCTATCTCGCATGTAATAAATCTTTGATCTTCGTACTTTACCTTTTTTAAGGATAGTAATTGATTCAACATTTGGAGAATGAAGTGGAAATATCTTTTCAACTCCTACTCCTCCACTAATTTTTCGTACAGTTATTGTTTTACTGGTACCAGTATTTTTTATTGCAAGAACAATACCTTTGTAATCCTGAGTTCTTCGTTTTTCTCCTTCTTCATCTCGGATTACCGAAGTTACATTTATCATGTCACCAACCTCTACATTTGGTAGTGTTTTCTTCATATACGGAGTTTCAACCGTCTTTGCAAGAGCAATATTCATAATTATTAACTAATAAATACACTAATTCACTGAAAATAGTCTTGGTGATTTTACCATCCCAACACCTAATCTAACAAGTCCAAAACTAGAGATCCAAGCTTTGTCCCTGAGATGTTGCAACTTTAATTTCACGAAGTTCTTGTCGTATTTCTCGTAGCGCAATTTCAACAGCCCTAAGTCGAGAAGCAATAGTATAATTTCGAGGATCAGAACCAATAAAATATCCTACTGGTTTTTTTAACATATCTGCTAACTTTTCCAATTTATTAATTGGTGGACTAATACGGCCAGATTCATACCCACTTATAGTTTTATCTGAAACTCCTAGAGCTACCGCAACTTGCAACTGTGATAATTTTGCATCTTGTCGAGCATCTCTGATGCGTTCACCTAGTGATTTTGTCATAGTGGATTGAATAAAATTGATTTTCTGAAGTCTACTTAGAGTATACCATACAGTTGGCTAAAAGCACCGTGTAATATTCTGAAAATTTTACAAGACTATCAATTGCTACCCATTCATTTGGTTGATGCATTAGAGCAATAGAATCATCCTGAGGGCCATTAACCAAAACCTCACAGCCAGTAGCCTGATACATATACTTACCTACTGTTTCCCCCCGTATTGTTTTAAGTTCTGGTACTGGTACCCCTAGTTCACTAGCGCTTTTCTCGGCACTAGTTACCAAAATCCCACTTGGAGAAGATAACATTGGCTCGCTAAATTGTACTTCTTTTATTTCAAAATCTGCGTAGTCATATTCGTTTTTCACATTGTCCATCTCAGTTTTGACATAATCCATAATCACTTTCTTTGTTACACCAAGTGGATACCGCCACATAATCTTAGAATATGCGCTGTCAGGAACTGCATCTATTTTTGATCCCCCAGCAATCATGGATATATTCATAACGACATGGTCAAAAGCTTTGTCTCCGGTGACTCCTTCCCAATCTAACTTCTCTAAACGAGCTATCAGATCACAAAGTGGAACAACTGCATTTTCACCTTTTTCTGGCATAGAGCTATGGAATGTCTTACCTTTTGAACTAATTTCTATTTTAAGTATCCCCATTTCCCCGTAAACCATTTCGCTAAACTCCCCTCCATCAGGTATAAGCGCCCCATCACACGTAAGTCCTAGCTCGTTAAATAAATATTTTATACCGAAGTTACTTCCCTGCTCTTCATCTGCCGCAGAAATAATCATGATCTCACCTGCAAAATCTCCACCAGTAAGTGTAATAAAGTTTTTTACTGCCACGAGAGTAGCAGCAAATGGGCCTTTATTATCAATTACACCTCTTGCAAATAATTTTCCATCCCTAGTCATTACCTTAAATGGGTCATGTTCCCATTCCTGGCCATCCGTTGGAACCACATCACTATGACCAACTATAGCAATACGTTTACCTGGTTTTTTGCCCTTAATTATTCCTACAACGTTATCTCTTCCATTCTCTTTTGCATACACAGCAATTTCCGCACCACATCCCTCAAGAAACTTAGAAATGGTAGGGGTACATAGTTCCTCATTACCTGGAGGATTCACCGTATTAAACCCACATAGAATTTTTGTAAGATCAACCACCTCTTCTTCTATTGGAAGTGCCTGCAATTTAGTAATGAAATCAGATTTATTCATTATTAATTAATTTGATTATTAAAGTAATTCTTCCAACACTTCTATTATAGTCCCATAGCGAAACCCTTTTCTTGTAAGGTATTGTACTATTTTACGCCTCATATCACTTACGGATAAATTTTTATGCTTAAGTTGGCGTATTTTTTTTTCTATTAACTCACGTACCACAGCAGTGGGATTTAACTCTTCCTCTTGCAATGCCGTTTCTATATCCTGCGAATTCACCCCCTTCTGTCGGAGATATCCTCTCATTTCAAAAGGGCTTTTAGATGAACGCTTTGAGCGAATTACCGACGTAGCATATGACACATCATCAAGATAATCATATGTATCTAAGAACGTAATAATTGCCTCTTCCCATTCATCTGATGTATTATCTTTTGGGATTTTTTCCTCGAATGTTAATTTTGAAATTTGTTTTCTAATATATTGCCTAATTTCATATTTGGAATGAGCTCTTCGAGCAAGCTTTCGTAAAACTCTCTCTTGTAATTTTTGTTTTTCATCCTCACTCTTAAGAATTTTCTCTAGCTCTTCGCTAACCTCCATCCCCTTAACCAATGAATACTTCTCCCCGAGTGCCTTCTCTACTGTAAATGCATATGAATCATTAATCGCAATATTAATGCGTCTATTGTTTCTTGTTGGATAAATCGCGGTAATAACTCTACTCACGTTATTTATTGCATCATCTCTTCTGGAAGGAGATACATACCAACACCCACTTTATTTTTGGAATAAGCACCATTAAATAGCACATTTACTTTTGTTGCAAACGATGTCCATCCGAGCAATTCATTTCTCGCAAAGCGAACTACATGGGGATTATTAAGACTCTGCTCTTCTTGAATGAAAGAAACCGCATCCTCAAGATCACCGATTTCATCTGCTAAATTCCCAGCAAGCGCATCAGTTGCACCCAACAACCTTCCGTCTGTATATGGTAAGAGATCCTCTCTACTCATTCCTCTATTTTCCATAATTATTTCAAGAAAATTTTCAAATGATTCATCCGTTAACCTCTTATAGGCAAGATGACCTTCACTTTCTGGGTCTTCAAGATTTTCCGGTCGTTTGTTTACCCCCTCAGTGTTTGTAATTGAAATAGCATCTATACCTAGTTTATCGAACAATTCATCAAATTCATAAAATTCAATGACAACACCAATACTTCCCGTAATTGTCTGTTTACTTAAAAAAATCCGATCCCCGTACGCAGAAACCCAATATCCACCTGATGCAGCTAAATCTTCCATAACTACTACGACAGGCTTATCTGTTTGTTCTTTAAAATCACTAATCGCTTCCCCAAGAACAAGTGAATCATATGCCGAACCACCTGGACTATTCACACTGATTATGACACCTTTTATTGTGTCTCTTTTTTCTGCCTCTGCTAAGCCTGATTTGATGTACTCCACAATTGTACTGGCATGGATGCCATCATCAACATCCATAATAATGTCATCTAGTTCGAGAATAATAATTTTTTCACTAACTGTCCCCTCCTTTATAACTTCTTCTGTATAACTTTGATCAATAATTTCTGAGGAGTTTGTAGCAAAAACTAACAATCCCACTAAACTTCCACAACATAAAAGTAGTACAATGAATACCAAGAGCATGCCTAATGTAAAACCCATAAATGTAGATTTTATGTCTGATTTCATTCCGAATTGGTTAAGAAATAAATTTAAGAATTATTCTAAACTATTACATTCACCCGCGTACAAGCACACTATAGCTGCACTCATTGTACTTGGGGTTTTTGTGATCCCATTCTATCATTCCCTCAATCAAAACTCGAGTGTTCTTGGTATAACGAGTATTCAATCTGAGTTTTTACCCGTCACAGATTTAGAAGAACCTATTATCTCATTCAAAAGCTTTGTTCTAAATTCAGGTACCCCCTATACGGATAAGTTCATTCTTTCAAGTGAACCAATCCAGGTTATTGGAAATCATTCAGAACTATTATTACTTGAACCAATTAAGCTTCAGCAGTCTTATATCTATCCAATTCAAAGTAGTATTCCCCCAAGACCCTATACAAAGGATATAGGATTTATGGATATGTCTGGAAATACTAACTACCAAACATTTTTCTTTAACCCTTCACTATTTAATAGCTCTTACTACAATACTAATCAATACCCTTGCTTTGAAGGAAGTAATTTCGATGTTCTAACTATTCAACTCGATAAGCAAAACTGCCTCCATGAAGACTTTGAGCAATATCTGGTACTTCAAGAGTTTGAATACCAAGGACATGAGATAATCGCACATAGCAGCGCATACAATGATCTTAAAAAGATGTTGAGTGCTTCCCATCGAGATGGAATTCAATTGGTTATAAATTCATCATTTAGAACTATGGAGCAGCAAGCCACTATTCGGGAACTATTCCAAGGAATTTATGGTACAAACTCAACAAACCAACTTAGTGCTGTGCCTGGTCACAGTGAGCACCATTTAGGAACAGCATTTGATTTCAGCGCAAAAGAACCAGCATGGTATTTTGGTGATACTCAAGCATATTCTTGGTTATTAAAACATGCATGGGAATATGGTTTTGTATTATCCTATCCTGAAGGAAAAGAACATATTACTGGGTATCGCTATGAACCTTGGCACTGGAGATATGTAGGAAAAATTCATGCTGCACAGTTAAGATCCTTACCAGATTTAACTTTACGAGAGTACCTTTATTTAATAAACGATATGAATGAAAATAGCTATTGATATCACAAGTATTCTTGATCAATATGCTCATAGAGGGATTGGTACTTACACAAAACAAATTGTTAGAATATTAATCCAAAATCCACATATAACCTGGCATTTGATCGGTTTTTCTTCGCGGAAAGTGAATTTTGCAACGCTGGCCCTCCAAGATACAAATTTTTCTCATGTACAATTCCATTCCATTGGACCAGTTGTCCCATCTGGTATTTTCAATAGGAAACATAGTAAGAAACATATACTTCCCCTACTAGAAATTATTCGCCCGGACATATATTTTGCCCCTCACTTTGAACGTGGAATATTTAAGGGAAGTTGGAAAAATATTGTGATGATTCACGACCTCATCCCGATAGAAACACGAATATATTCTCAAAAAAGTAGCTTTCATAATATTGTCAAAGGATTATTTTACAATTATCAACTAAAAAAAGTTCTACAGAATTCCGATCATTTCATCGTAAACTCAGAAACAACAAAAGCATCACTTATCCATCATTTCCCACAAATTAAAAATACCATCACTGTTTCCCCTCTTGGGATTTCCCCCCATATGATTAAATTAGATCACGACCCAACGACCTGCGACAGAATATTAAGAAGCTATGGTATATCAGATGATTACATCCTCTACTACGGTGGTTTGGAGGGGAATAAAAATGTAGATACTCTTATTACGGGTTTTTCCCAAAGCTCTACAAGAGAATCAAAGAATATATCATTGGTTATTGTTTCAAATGAATTTAAAAGGAAAATAGATGGAACAGTAATTCCTCAAACAGCGCAAGCGAAAAAAGTATACACTCTCGTGAAAGATTTAAGACTCGCTCACTCAATAGTATTTACGGGCTATGTTGAAGAAAATGATATGAGTACACTACTTTCACAATCAAAATTATTTTGTCATATTTCAGAGCAGGAAGGATTCGGTCTCTCTGTACTTGAAGCCTTATCGCATGGCGTACCTTCAATCATCTCAAATATTCCTGTGTATCGGGAGTTATTTACAGAAGGGGCATTATTCGTTACACCACAAGATCCAACCATGATAGCAAAGGAGATTGATCGGCTTTTAAATAACTCAGACTTATATGAAGAACTTTCTTCACATAGTCATTATTATAAAACCACATATACTTGGAAAGCCACAGCAGACAAGACGCTAGAAGTATTTTCTACTATCACAGCTCCCTCAAATAAGCAGACAAGATCATCTCAAAAAGAATTGAAAAATGATTATGACATTACGTTTCTCATTCCCCATTTCTTCCCATTTAAAGGAGGCGCAGAAAATTACACACTTGATATAGCTAAAAACCTGGCAAAAGAAGGTAAGAAAGTTGCAATACTTACTTCTCAATACGATTCCTCTTTACCGCTTAAAGAACGTTACCTCGGAATAGATATATTTCGATCACGACTTCAGATTGGTGGATACTACACCAAAACATACCTTGGACTACTGTTACTCATTATGAAAATTAAGACGCGGAATATTCATGCACAAGGTTTTGGATTCATCTGGCAAGATATTTGTCTGATATGCAAACGATTTTTTGGAACATCATCAACATACTTTATCAATACCCCACACGGACCGTTTATGGCTCGTTCAGATTACTCCTCTTTCGAATTTTTTATAAAATCTAGTATTACTAAATTACAAAGACTGTATCTTAACTGGCTGTATGACAAAGTGATCATGGTTAATCCGCATCAACACGAATGGATACATTCAGATTATAAGATTTCTCGAAATAAAATTAAGTTCCTTCCTATTGGTGTATCACCTTCAACTTCTAATCAAATAATTCCTCAGACAGATAGGATACACATTTCATACCTTGGACGGTTCCACGAATATAAAGGAGTTATGACTCTCTTAAAAAGTATAAAAAACCTTACTGAAACAACTACACGATTTCACCTCACAATGATGGGGATGGATGCTGGTGCATACGATACTATGCGACGATTTATTATTGAATCAGAATTAGAAGAATTTGTTACTATTTTAAAATCCCCAAGTAATTCTAAACGAGATGAAGTTCTTTCAAAATCTGAAATCTTCGTACTTCCTAGTGATTGGGAAGCATATGGCATAGCCATTGTCGAAGCTATGTCTCATGGAAACTCGATTATAACGACAAAAACAGAAGGTGGACTCTATCTTGTTAAAAATAAGATTAATGGTTTACTTGTTACTTATGAGAACAGTAAAGAATTAACACTAGCACTTGTTCAACTTACCCAAAACGATTCTTTACGGCACGATATGATCACCACAAATAGAGAACTAGCAAAATCATTAACCTGGAAATACGTATGGAAAGAGTATGCCTCACTCTATCAGTAAATTAGTCTTTATAAACGAAGTGTTTTAAAACGAGAAAATTCCACATAATGATTATTCCCAAACTTACTAACTTACTCAACTCCTTAGACATCCCCACATAATCAATAAAAAAGGTAAGTAATAGAAGAGATGCTAATTGGTTCACAATAAGAACAATACCATAACGCATCGCTTCCCCAAGTTTCCAAGAGGTCTTTTGAAATGTCCAGAACTTATGAAGTATAAAGTTAAAAAACACGATGGTTACAAGAAAACTCACTGTGTCCCATACCTGATAAGATCTTAATTGATAGCCAAATATCCGATAGCTATTAATTTCTAGGTTCTTATTTAAAGCAATGAATAATAAGATATTTGAGAGATTCGTAATTGTTCCAACTAGTATGTACTTAATCAGAACATTGTAACGTTTTATAAGGCTTATAATGAATTTTTTAGATAACCCTTCATATTTCCACCACACGGATAAAAGTTCAATGAATGTTGTTGCATAGGCCTTTACTCCCACCCTACTGCCTCCTGCTGCATCCCACTGAACTGGGATTTCTTTAATTTTCTTATTTTTGGTACGGACTATATACAGAAACTCAAAATCATATCCCCACCGATCAGTAGACACTTGAGAAAAATAAGCTTTACATTCTTTAGAAATTAGCTTAAATCCACATTGAGTATCAGTAATATCAAGATCTAATAATATATTGATTAGGATATTTCCAAATTTCCCAAGAAGTGAACGGAGTGGTTGGTTACGTTCGCGTGATTCACGCAACCCACGCGATCCAATGACGCAATCATATGTCGAAGCATACGTAATAAATTTAGGTAGCTCCGAGATTGGGGTCGATAGGTCAGCATCACAAAGATATATAAAATCTCCTTTTGCGGCTTCTACTCCCCTTTTTAACGCATATCCCTTTCCTCTGTTATGTTCATACGAAATAACAACTACTTCAGAAAATTGCGAAACAATTTCTTTTGTATTATCAGTTGATCCATCATCGACAACAATTATTTCTTCAACAGTATCAGGATGGTTTGAAATAAATTCAAGAATTTTTGTTATTGATTTCCCTATGCGATGAGATTCATTGTAGGCTGGAATTACGATCGAAATACCCATGAAACACGATTTAATGTCCTTAAAGAACGAATAATATAGTAAAATTACACAAGATACACAAATTATACTCTGACTGAACTTGAAATACTATGCCTCTTATTAGGCGGATATCACTGAAATACCAACATTCAGTTACAAGGTTCTTCGAAATCCTTCCCGGATTTTTTATTTGGTTCTTACTCACGAGCCCCTTTTGGTTTGCACAAAGACTATCTGTAGTATTTGGAAATCTATTAATCATATTTGCAGTCTACTGGACGTATCGAGCTGCAATCTTCCTTATTGGCCTCATTATTGGCTATCGTTATCATAAAAAAGAAATTGCTATTGATTGGAGAAAACAAATACAAGCATTACAGCCTTCGTCAATTCCTGATTTAGATATACTTCCTTCTGATTCTATTTTCCCTAAACAACTGATTGTCATACCTATCGGTGGAGCAAAATACGATATTTTAAAACACACACTTGATGCTATTGATGCTCAAAACTATCCAAAAGAACGAATATATGTATCACTTTCTTTTGAAGAGCGCCTTATTGAAAACGACCCTGAATATTTCGAAACTATGAAAAA
This sequence comes from Candidatus Dojkabacteria bacterium, assembly GCA_020429465.1. Classification (GTDB taxonomy): domain Bacteria; phylum Patescibacteriota; class Dojkabacteria; order B142; family WJKM01; genus JAGQLH01. The sequence goes on from JAGQLH010000004.1 coordinate 9,116, forward strand.
TATGATCCGTAAGGATTTTGCTCATTTTGGGGAGAGACTTATGATTTTCGATCATCCCAAGGACATACCTGGCGAAGCAATCGGTGCTGCCGCTAATAGAACATGGGGAAATAAGCAAGCAATTAAGACTCTTGAAGAAAAAGGAGAAACTATACAAGATTTCATTACTACTAGTCCCGATGAAGATATTCGCTTTGATAAAGAATATCTGGGTGCAATGAGTTATCGATACATTGTTTCTGAAAAGCGATTACAAAAATTCTACCAAACAGCTGTATATTTATTTAGTAATAATTACTGGAAGGTACCAAGTCTTATTCGCGCATGGTCTATGTCACTTTCGTTACCAGTACTTTCCTCTTCTGTCACCCATCTTCACGATAGAGAGACATGGTCTTGTTACTCAGTAAACCTACAAGTAATGAAAGATGTGAATTACTGGGATACTTCGATAGGGATTGATGATACTCCATTTTTCTGGAGACCTTTCGATCATTTCAATGGCGATTTTCATTGTGAAACATTTTTTGTTCCTCTTTATGCCGATGCTGTGTACCATCCAAATGCATTTACAAACTATAAAGCACAATACAAACAACTTGTTCGATGGGGTTGGGGGGTTGTTGCGTTTCCAATTGCTATGAATGTCCTCCTCCAAAACGAAAAAATTCCATTCTTCGTGAAATTACGAAAGATTTTTATCATGTTTGAAATTATTGTTTTATTTAAATTAGCAGCAATTTTATTTACCTTCGCTATACCAATTATTGGGCTGTTAAATCCTCAATTTAATTCATTGCAAGTATCGAGCCTTTTGCCACAAACGCTTTCATTAATAATGACCTTTTTGACTATAATGATTATCCCTTCAGCGATTGTTAAACTACTGCTTATGCCGGAACCTCCTTCGGATTGGTCAAAATTTAAGGTAGCAATAAGTTTTTTGATTGAAATTCCTTTGCAAATCCTATTATTATTTACATATGCATTTTTACCATTCATAGATGGACCAACTCGTATGATGCTTGGTCATAATTACGATTTTGTTGTTACTCAAAAAAAATAATATGTCTTTATTACTGCCCATCCTCGCTATCATGGTCTCGTTCTACACGATGTACAAGGTCATGGAAGAATATTTTATTAGAAGCTTGGATAATATTGCACAATACTTTAATCTCTCACCTAGTGTTGCCGGAGCTACGCTAATGGCATTTGGAACAAGTGTACCAGAACTTAGTATTGCATTATTTGCACTATTCCTTCCAAATGCCCACGCCTCTACTGGTCTCGGTTCTGTTGTAGGATCTGCTATGTTCCAAAGTTTTGTTGTAATTGGTATTGCAGCTATTGTAAAAAAACTTTCACTCGATTGGGGAACAATTGTTCGAGACTATACATTTTATGCGATAGCAGTACTTGTACTGCTACTTACTGTACAAGACGGAGTAATCACATTCTTAGAAGCGTTCACACTTGTAACTACGTACGGACTCTATTTGGGTGTATTACTTTCTTGGTCACGAATTACCAATGAGAGACATTCAACGACACCAATACGGTTGGTAGAATCTCAAATTGATACATTCAATAGCAAACCTTCTCTACTTCGGTCTATCTGGGTATTTACTACGAAACCTATCGATTTTTTTATCGACCTTATGCCCAATCCGGAAAAGAAGCCTAAAGCAACTGTGCTGGTATTTATGCTTTCACTTATTATTATGACATCTCTTAGCTATATTCTGGTCATATCATCCGAATCCATTGCTGAACAAATCAATATCCCGCCTGCAATTATTGCGTTAACTGTACTTGCTGGTGGAAGCTCCTTACCCGAGCTTATTGGGTCAACAGTACTTTCACATAAAGACAAAGGGACTATGGCGTTTAGCAATGCTATTGGAAGTAATGTATTCGCATTATTGGTGAGTTTTGGACTCCCGGTATTTCTTTTCACTATCTTTAATGGCCCAGTTCAAGGGGACGGAATTGCAAATGTTACTCCTTCAATACTCGCACTTTTAGGCTCAATCTTTCTCTTGGTATTCATATTCCTTAAAAGTAAGCTTGTTGTCGATAAACCAATTGGGTATGTACTACTTTTCTTGTATTTACTCTATATGATTGCTGTTTATACTGGGATTTTATAATAAAAAAAGGCGCAGTTTTTATAACTGCGCCTTTTCTCTATATGTATTTCTCTTATTTAGTAAAGAATCTCATACTCTAGAGTAACATTAGCTGTTACTTCAGTCTGACCCGGTTGGAACTCTACAGTTGGCAACGATTCAGGTGTTGCAAAATCTGCTGAACCACCTGCTTCCATACTTCTCATTGAGTAATCATCATAATATGGATAATATCCGCCACTATACATATTTCTTACATCACCTAGTGTAAGTCCCGCTGCATTCGCCTCTCGTTCAGCACGTGCTTTTGCATCTGCTATTGCTTCTTCTTTTATTTCATCTTGGACAGCTTGGTAATCATCTAAGTAAAATCGTAAATTATTTACTTTATTAAACCCAGCAGAAGATGCAGCATTCACTACTTCGCTGATGAGTTGATCTTCTGGCTTTGTATTTCTTACAGAAACTTTAAGAGCTAGATCAATCTGATACATGACTGGCTCATCGATTTCTCTTTCAGGATCATATTTTTCGTTTACATTATATCCTTGGGTCTGAATATCTTCCTCTGGAATTCCTACTGCTTTTATTTTTTCAATTGCATCATTGTAAATAGTTCCTGCCTCTTCTTGAACCGCAGTTACTGATTCATCCTCTAAGTGAACTCCTAATGTAATATCTGCTGTATCTAAAGAAACTTTCTTCGATGCACGACCTTCTACGCTAAATGATTGTGGATATCTAAATTCAGTTGTTGCTTTTTCAACTGAGTAGTAAATAATCCCCGTTGTGAGCGCTGCAACTCCCAATACTAGAAGAAAGACATATGTTGCCTTCGCAAAAAATAAAAATAATACATGTTTCGCTGGTCTCATCACACTATGTGTAATAAATAAATTATGTACTCTATATATTTAGACAAATTTGGTTACAAATAATTATTCGGAAATTTCACAGACCAATTCAATTTCTACTGCCCATTCGGATGGTAAAACCATACCCACCGCCGTTCTAGCATGATATTTTTGTTCTTCCCCAAATAATTTAGCAATAAAGAAGCTTGCTCCATTGATAACTTCAGAAATTTCATCAAATCCATCAACCACATTAACCATTCCATTCATTTTTACTACTTTTACAATATTTTCTATACTTGTTACCGAACCAACCGCACAAAGACAATTGTATGCGGCATATTCAGCAGCTTTTTGTGCTGTAGCCAAATCAATATCTGTGCCTACCTTACCTCGAATTTCTGATCCATTATGTACTGATACATGCCCTGAAGTAAATACGAGATTCCCTACTTTGACTGCTGCATGAAAATCAGCCCCTTTAAAACTCCGTTCTACAGAAACTGGCGAATAGTCGTAGCCCAATTTCTTCAGTTTGTCAGTATGCACATTCTCTAAATTAAGAAATTAGATTAGAGAGTAGTACAAGTACCACCTCTCATTATTGTATAGAAAATTAATTGGAAAGAATAGTTTTATTTATTAGCTGAGATTGTGAGTGATTTGGATATGAGTATTAACCCCAACTAACGAATAAATTTATTTCAATAGTACCTCCTAACAATAAATTTATGTCTAATTTGCGTTGCAATACATTGCGAGGATAGAGATAAAAAGAGTAAAACGTGATTAGTATGGCATTTGCCTACTAAAAATGTGTAAGTAGCCCGAGGATGATGGAGGTCTCCAGTAGGCTACGTTCGAAAGTTGGTTCTTTAACAATTAAAAGAAATTCTAACAAAAAGGAAAATTTTAAGTAAAAAAAAGATGGTTTTTATTAGCAATGCTCCTTCTGTTGGGTTTGGTACTAAACAAACCAGCACCCAAAGAAGTTCGAGCAACGAATGGGAATGATTGGGGAATTGCCTTTGGTGTTGGGTCTGTTCAGACCAATAACCGGGCAATAGCCTCAACAAGCGATGGTGGTCTTGTAACTGCTGGTTACACAAAAGCTGGCGCATATTATAATACCCTCATCACAAAGGTTTACCCTGATGGTAGTGAGGCATGGTCTAAATCATACGGACAATCATTTGCAAACTACTATCCAACGGATATCATTGTTGTAGAAGATGGATATCTCGTTACCGGGTACTCGAATGCGAACGGAAACGATGATTTTTGGGTCATGAAGATCAATTTTAACGGGGTTGTGCAGTGGCAGTACGTCTACGGTGGAACATCTATCGACCGGGCGTACGAAATTGCCTCGTACGGTAGTATCTACATCGTAGTAGGTTCGACATTGAGCTTTGGGAATTCAAATTATACCCCCTGGCTCATTGAGATCGATTCTAACGGTACATTAGTCAACCAGTTTAAATACACTGGGTCAGTGCTCTCACACGCATATGCAATTGATGTGGTGGGCTCTGACATTTTCCTGGCCGGTAGCTATAAGGCTGGGGGATCAAGCACACCTGCGTGGGTGATGAAGTTGGATACGTCATTAACACCCGTCTGGGAGTTTATGATTGGTAGTGGAAATTCCAACTTCAACGATATCACACACGACGACTCCGGAAATCTATACCTGACAGGCCAAACGACTGCATATGGATCAGGCAACGCTGATGTCTGGACAATGAAATTGAATTCGTCTGGAGCGATCCTGTGGCAAAACGTGCTTGGTAAAACAGGCCTTGACAAGGGCTTAGGAATCGAACTGGACTCCAATGGCGACGTAATCGTTGCTGGCTGGGGTACGCCAACCACACCTACAGCGAACGGCTTTGTTGCAAAGTTGTCAGGTTCCTCTGGTTCGATCATCTGGCAAAAGGCCCTTACCGGTTACAAATCCGGGTTTGAATGTCTTACGCTTACAGATGAGGGTATCGTGCCAGCTGGATGGATCAATGACTATTTTGGTGGAAGTCAAACAACCATCAAACATAGCATTGCATTCTTGCTGGATGAAAACGGAAATAGTGGTTCTAGTATGACAAACCCCGCGTTAACGGGCCAGTCTACGAGTGCTACTACCTATACCCTAAGTTCAGTTCGGTCTGCAACAAATGCAACAGCTGTTAGCATCAGCCCTATAGAAGCAAACACCCAGGTGGATTATTACTGGTTTGAGGGTGAAGAATGGGGCTGCGATGTACCAGATACAGTAGACACCGATGGAGATGCCCTTCCCGACGTATGGGAAACATGCGGAGTTGATACTAATGGAGATTCAATTCTAGAAAACAATGAATTGAGACACATTGGTGCTGATCCAAATGTCAAAGACATTTTCATCGAGGTTGACTGGATGGAATGCGATCAAGCTTCTGATCCTACCTGTCCGGACACTACCTTCACACATCAACCAAACCAAAGCTGGATCTGCGAAGTTGCCGAGGCGTTTGCCCGTACTGAAACACAAGGTATAGCGAAGGAGGCTATTAATCTACATGTAGATTTTGGGCCAAATTCACTTCATACTTGTGGAGGTACAGAAACCTTTGGTATTTACAGCGGTGGTAATGCCTTGCCATGGCAAGAAGTGTTCACGCTGACCGTAACAGACAACCAAATGCTAGAGTACAACGCGATCCGAGCTACCGAGTTTGAGACTTCTCGTGAAGGTATCTTCCACTACTTTATCATAGTACATGAGGGTGCTGGCAAGATGGCTATTGGGGTTGCAAGATCGGGTAACCGAATCGAATTGATTGAAAATCCTGATGGAACTACCCAAACAAATGAGGCCGTTTTTAGAGAAGGTTCAGACTCAGTAATCTTTGCATTTGGGAATGTGGGTCAGAACAATTATGATGGCTCAGACCAAGACCGAGCAGGTATCTTTATGCACGAACTCGGACATAATCTCGGGTTAACCCATCACTGCGAGTCAATGTCTTCCTCAAACGGAGCACCAAACTGCATATCTGTAATGAACTACAATTACACAGTTACAGGTGTTTACGGGGACGGTGCATGGGGTTACCTTGACTATTCGCCTTTTACTGGAATCCTAGAACTAAATGAAACCGCTCTGCTTGAAAGTTCTGGTATCATTAGTGGAACGGTTGATTTAAGTACAACCGCTATTAGGTTCTTCTGTGACGGTGATCCGAATGATCCAGTTGAGATAATCTCTCCAACGGGTTCCATAGATTGGAATTGTGACGGCCAGATTGACAGCACAGCAATATCTGCTGATATTTCAAATGAAAACGTAAATGATGTTTTCTTTGGAAATTTCAATGAATGGAACAATCTGGTCTTTAGTGGAGGTGAAATCGGTCTAGATAACTAAATAACAACAGATACTATATAACCAACTTTCGATAAACACACCATTAATAGGGATTACGAATTTATTCTTAATCCCTATTTCCTTTTTACAGTTTTATATTCATTTCGAAAACATTACTAGACCTTGTACTACCAAAGTATTCTATTACGCTATTTCCGGCATCTAACAATATAGGCTTGGGAGCCAATGCCCTGTGATAGGTCCCACCAACAACTATAATAACAATATCATTAAAATCTCTACCGTAAATGTTGAATAATACCCGTCTATATACAGCTTCGTGTAACTCTCTATCTTCCTCTGTAGGTTGTCCAAAGTATACACTTTTAACTGTACCGTCAGTATCAAGTTCATAATTAATTGTGTCGAGACTTTCAAGATCTGCTTTCTTAATGCCTCGTAATAATTCCTCCTCTGTTAATGCAATGACTTCTTTTTCGTATGAAGGTTCTACACCATCTGGCCTACTCCGTATTGATGCGAAATGATAGCTAATATCATCGAGATTTATGATAACTACAGTTCCTACAGCAATTAAAACTACTATTAAAGTTGTACTGATCTTTTTGCTTAATGCAGATTTTCTTCTCTTCCCTTCCATTATTTTTCTTCTAAAGGGAAATTTCTATCTCTGAAATTCCTGTAGAAGTTGTTCCGTTTATGTACTCTATCGTTGTACTACCCACATTAATGAAAATTGGCTCAGTTGAGGTACCTCTTTCATAGGTAGTGGAAAAGATTTCAGCCCCCACATCCAAGTAATCACGCCCGTAAATATTAAACATAATCCGATTGTATACATCGCTATGCAATTTGAAATCTTGTTTCGTTGGCTGTCCTAAGTATACGCTTGCAACATAACCCTCACTGTCTAATTCGTAATTGAAGGATGTAAGAGCTTCAATATCAGACCTATTAAGCCCCTGAAGTAAGTCCTTTTCTTCTAGCAAAATCTCGCCTTTCTGGTACGATGCCTCAGTTCTACCTGTGCCACTCCTCCTTGGTCTAAAGTAATAATTTATGTTATCAAGATTAACCGCAATTACAGTTCCTACGGTTATTAAGATTATCACTAAGATTGCGCCGACCTTTTTATCAAGCACAAATTTTTTTGCCTTCTTTTTTGTCATTTGTATAGCTATTTCAAAAATAATTGGGGAGATACATTTTAAGTTGCATCTCCAGAATTAAGTATATTTGTATATTTCCAACTTTACAATGTATTGCAAAGCAAAATCTGTGGGTTTTAGTTTCCTTTTTTCTTTTATTGTAAAATTAGTTGTTTAAACTTAATAATTTCAATCCATGAGTAATATCAAACAGAAAATATCAAAGAAACCTCTAATTATTATTGTTATACTAGCAATCAGTATTACACTGATTGCTTGTTTTTTAAAAAAATATAAAAAAGAACCCTATCTTCTTGACGGTAAACTTACTGAAGAAGAACTTCTCTCAATGCTTTCGGAGAACGGGTTTTTAAAAACCGATGATACTTCAGAAATAATTGACTATGACAAGGCCAATCCAGAAAACATTAGATATCTACAAATTACACATGATAGTAGCTACCCGCTAATATTGATAGATGCTCCTGGAAGCATAATTATTGAGAATCTGCTAGATAAGGAGTTATTAAGAGGTACTTTCGAACCATATACAATTAGTAATATTGCATTTGAATTTGATAAAGCGAGAAAACCTAAAGATGCGACCAAGTCACTTTCTATATATACCAAAAATGGCTTAACTGCATTAGGATATAATACATGGTATACAAAACAATATCCAGGTGAGGATTACCCTAGAGGTGAACGAGATTTGACAATCACCTATATCCTAAATGACCATGGGAATGTAATCCGTGAAATGGAAGAATTCTATGGTATGGAGGCTGTACCGATTAATTAATAATTTGGTTAAGATAATCTGATACTCAACGGACTATGAAGCTATTCATAGTCCTTCTTTATTTATTGTAGAATAAATTGTTTAACTAAAAATAAACTCCGTATGAGAAAAACCAAACTACAAAAATCGAAAAAGCTTCTTATGATTAGTGGTATTTTATTAGTATTTATCATCTTAGCTTTAGGTATATTTACTTTATCGCAAAAAGAGGCTTACTTCTCAGATGGGATACTCACCGCACAAGAAATTACTTCTGTCATAGAGCAACATAAAATTGCAAACTACATATCTTATGATAACAGAGACTTAGAAGATGTAAGATACCTACAAATCATCCATGACAGTAACTATCCCCGACGCCCCTGGAAGTATAATAGTCGAGCAAATTATTGATAAAGAGCTGTTTGGTGATGCTTTTGAACGTAATATAGGGGCAAGGATTTCAGACAAACTTGATAGAACGAGAATTCCTAATAACAACACTAAAGCCTTATTCAAGTACACTGAGGGTAAATTGACAGCTTTGGGATACAAAGAAATACACTCAGGTCAAGACGGGGAAGAAGATAAGGTTGACTTGATAGTTACATTTATCCTAAAAGACCACGAGAACGTAATAAGAGAAATGGAAGAATTCTATGGCATGAAGGCTGTACCGATCGAATAGTACTGTTTATTCCTAGAAAAAAGAGCTACAATAAACAGTAAATTAGCCGAACTGCTCATGAAACGTCACTCTAAACAACACAACAGACGTCTTATTTCGTTAGATATTCTTCGAGGTGTAGCTGTCTGTACAATGATACTTGCACACACTGTGGCATTCTTTTATTCAGGACATGCCCTGCTCCCAAAAATGTTTCAAAAATTTGGTGATCTTGTAAGCTTCACTACATTCTTACTCGTTTCCGGAGCTGTTTTTACCGCTGCCTACCTTGATATTCCTAATGCTTTATGGAAGAAGAAAAAACATAACATACTTTCAAGAAGCTGGCTATTGCTTGGAGGATACTATGCAGTAGGATTACTTACTATTGCTCCCCACCTCTTTGAAAACGGTATAGCAGATGCACTTTGGAAACTGCTTCGGTTGCTAGTTTTTATTGATGTACCTGGTTATTCTGAATTTATATTGGCTTTTCTTTTTTTCGGTATTGTCATTTACTATGGAAGAGATTTTTTCGCAAAACATTATCGAAACATAGACCTCATGATCATACTTGGGGTAGCAATTTACTTGCTTGGTTTTGTCATTTATTCGTTACCAATTCCAGAATCATTTGCTATTGTTACATCATTTCTAGCAGGATATGATGGGTGGTACCGATTCCCTATATTCCAGTATTTTCCAATTTTTCTCATTGGTCTATACTTAGGAAAGTTCTTACTAGATGAACAAAATTTATTCTACCGTGGTGTTACACTTTCAACAGTTGCGTTTACGTCATTACTATTACTCGCATTTTGTGTTGTTACTCCCCCATTCTTAGATTTTCCCTATACCGGGAATTTTAATAGATGGCCACCAAATGTATCATTTTTACTTGTTGGTACAACATTTGCTTTTGCTGCACTAACTCTCATCATATTTTTGAAGAATATGAAGAATCCGATTACAGCTACCTTACAGCTTTGGGGACACAATGCATATATTATGTACATCATTCATATACTTATTCTTGTTTTGTTTGACTCATTTGCTCACTTCAAAACTGAAAATCAATTCATTCTCATCCCTCTTTATATTGGCGTAATGTCGCTTTGCCACTTTATTGTTACCTGGCGAATACGTAGGCTGAACAAGTAAGTATATGGTATAATACACTATGGGTTTAACACAATTTTATAACCTCATGGCACGAAAAAAGACATCAAAAAAGAAAGATTATTCAAAGGTTTCTAAATTAACCTTGTTTTCTGTTGCAGTTATTGGGATCGTTTCTGTGCTTGGAATTGGAGCACTTTATTATTTCAATAATTCTCTCAGTGACCAAACAAATGAATTTGGAGAAGTATTGGGTATAGACGAAGAAAAACAAATGCCTTGGTGGAACGATGTATTTAGATACAGTGCACAACTTACCGTTGTAAACCAGGACTCATTTATACCTCTTGAGCAAGACACCACTGTAAGTTTTAGTATTGATCATAAAGCCCTTGTAGATGCCGGAAAATCACGGAGTGATGGAAGTGACCTTGTTATTAACTTTTACGATGAAACGACTACCGACTACGATACCATTCCATACGAAATTAGAAATCCCAACACCGAAGATACTGAAATAATATTTACACTTATTCGAACAATATCGCCACTTTCTGATGATAAATATTGTTTGTATTATGGAAACTCAAATACAACGGATACCACCGATTACTCTAGTCCTCTTGCAATTGAGATACTCCCAACAACTCCATATCGTATTAATTCTGGGGTAGAAACAAACCACCCACTCTTTTCAAGTATCGATCGAGCATGGATTCTTAAAAGTAGCGAATCACATCAAGAATATTCACAATTAACGTACAGTATCCAAGAACGAGATGGTTACGAGTTAGTAGATAATCCCCAGTACGAAATTGCTGAATTATCTAGTACTGATGAAATGCTTACCAATCGGTATGGTGGATACATGTATGAATTTGATGCTTCAGATCTCGCCCCAGGAACATATACCATACGAGCACATGGGACAACAACACAGGGTACTATTATAGAAAGCCCTATTGAAAAATTTACCGTATCACATCCAATGTACGTAATTTGGACACTGGATTGGGAAGGAGTTGATACCTCTGACGAAACACTTGCCCAAATCGATGAATTTACCGAAGCTTATAATACTCCAATTGTACATTTCTGGAATCCACGAGCTCATCTTGTTCTCGGTGAAACGAGACTCAACCATTTACTTGATTGGATTAAACTGCGAGAAGTAGAGACTGATGAAATCGGACTTCATCTTCATATGTTCTATGATATGTTGCGGGCAGCAGGTGTTACACCACAAATGGATCCTCAATGGGCAAATAGAGGAACTGGTAGCGATGTTCCAATGTACGTATATAACTACGATGAGACCGTAGCTATGCTCGAATGGTCAAAAGAAGAGTTTGCAAAAGTTGGACTTGAAACACCAAAGACATTCCGTGCTGGAGGATGGATGCTTGATGAGGAAAATCTTCAAGCACTTGATTCACAAGGATTTGTCCTTGATTCTTCAGGAAGGACAGCATTTAGCTTAGGCGAGTATATGGTATCTGAAGTTGAAAACGCTCAGACACCTACACCAAATCCAAGTTCATACCCTGGCGGAGAGGAAGTCATCTCTATTTCAGATGAGGCTCCTGAGATTCCTACAGAAACATTCAGACCCCCTACACCAGAAGAAATTACTCTGTATGAAAATTACATTCAGAATAGAAATTACCTGGAAGAAAACATACTCCCAGATGGAACCATCCCAGAACTCCCTAACTTTGTTAGCTATGAAGTAAAGGGATTTTGGACACTTGGTTCAACTACCCAGCCATACAGAATGTCTATCAGTGATATAAATGAAACCAATTCAGGAACAGCAGATATATGGGAATTCCCAAATAATGGAGGGGAATCTTGGAGATTTTCAACTAATGAATTACTTCAACGCTTTAGGGAAAATTATACAAATGAAGGTATTCTTGAAGCTACAACGACTCTAACCTACCTGAGTCATCCGCATGCCGTTAATGTAGATTTGGAGAAGCTTACTGTCGTCTACGACGAAATGTCTAACTATAAAATTGAGGACGATGCGGGTCCAATTCTTTTTACAACATTCGACGAAATATTCCCTTCAATCACTGGTGGCACCTACTAGTACCTACTCCATCAGCAATTTCTTTCATTGACGTATAGCAGTATTACCCCGTAGAATGTACGTGTATGCACTATATTTTACGGCGATTAATTTGGAATCGATAAATTACTGGCTTTCACAGGTTTCCTTTGAACTTTTACTAGGTATACTAGTTGTTCTTTCTATCGCATTGATTACCTATACTTCGATCCGTGTATACCATATTACCCACCCTGATAGAAACAAAGATTCACATCCACGCCCTCCAAAACGTTCACTTCTTATTGTTGCGGGTATTAACATATTTGGATTAATTATACTTGGACTATTATTCCAGAATTTATTCTTCACCTACCCAAAGATGGTATATACCTACCCGGCTTGGGATGATTATTGGAACGACTACGATCAGCCAATTGAAGTAGTCTTTGATCGACCAATTAATAGTAAAAAACTTGTACTTAATCTATCACCAGAAACATCGGGTACATGGAAGTTTGAAAAAGCTATACCTTTCCTACCATTTACTCGGACAATACGGTTCGTTCCTGATGAAACAGTTTATCCTGGAAATAAAGTTATTGCCTATTTTACTCATGTAACAAATGTATTCAACACATTTCAAAACCGAGAAGAATTTCTTCAGTTCAATTCAGTAGAATTACCTACAGTACTATCATCCACACCAGAAAGAAATAGTAAGGCTGTTCATGTTGATCAAGAAATTACTTTCCAGCTTTCTCACAGAGAAGGAGATTATGTAGACTGGGAATTTAAAACTAACAAAGAAGACCCTGCACAATTACTACGCGATGATAGCGATGTAATTAAATTAGTATTCGAAAGTCCACTGAAGCAAAATGAGAATTATGTTATAAAACTGTATCAAATACCCCTTGCTCAAAGTACCGGCTCTGGTGAAATTACAAAGAAAGGACAAAAACAAGAAGCCTATACATTACAATTTGAAACTGTTACAACTCCACTTGTATCTTCAATGACACCACAAGGAGGAGGAATATCACCCGCAACTAGTATACGAATTGAATTTGATGACGCAATGGACAAAACATCAGTAGAAAATGCATTTACTATCTCACCTCCTACTCCCGGAACAATTAATTGGGAAGGAGATACAATTTTTACCTATGCGCCATCGTCTCAGCTTTCTAAAGCAACAAATTATACAATTACCCTGCAAGAAGGGATTCAAAGCTCCGCAGGAGGAATAACAGATTCCGCAATTAATTACAGTTTCGAAACAATAGGTGCAGTAAAAGTAATCGGTTGGTCACCTACACCCGGGACTACAAGCGCAAATATTGATAGTTCCATTCGAGTCACATTTGACCAAGCAGTTGATCATGCTTCCGCCGAATCATTATTTAGTATTGAACCTTCTGTAGAGGGAGTATTTAGCTGGGAAGGAAATACCATGATTTTCAATCCTACAAATAATTTAGGATATTCTGCATCACATACCGTGAGAGTGAGTTCTGGAGTTAAAACTGTCTCTGGCCTTGATTCCAATCAAGAGTTCTCATTCAGCTTTACTACTCAACCTAAGAAAGTCGAAATCTCTGTCCCTCTCTACAGACAAGTAAACTCAAAGGAATGCCAGATTGTAGCGACGCAGATGCTACTTGCATTTAAAGGCGTAAGTAAGAGTAAAACAACAATCTTTAATGAAATGCCGAAAGAATCAGTTGTTTGCGATGCTGAAAATAATGTATGGGGAAACCCAAACCTAGGCTATGTGGGTGATATCAACGGAAATCATGACTGTGCCTCTGGTAATAGAGGATACGGAGTTTATTGGAATCCAGTCTCTAGCTACATGGCAAGTGTTGGAATTTCTAATCAAGTAATGAGAGGAATGTCTATTCAACAACTTACCGATCAGATTGAACAAGGACACCCTGTTATGCTGTGGTGGCAAAACGGATGGAGCACACCGACCGATGTATCATGGTACACACCTGATGGACAGTATATTTATGCTGTCAATGGGATGCATTCAGAAATTGCAGTTGGCTTCATCGGCCCGAATAATGCACCAAGCCATATTATCGTAAATGATCCGTGGAGAGGTAGACGAGAATTGCCAATATCCCATTTCACTGGACTATGGAGCTACTTTAATAATACCGGAATCGTTGTTTACTAGGATTTTCAGACAAGAAATGCTATGGTATACTCACTTTGTACCCCGTACTACTGCCTAGAACTTAATTTTTAGACCATACGTCCATGCCTGCATCTGTTAAAAAACTTAGTAAAGATAGTATTTTCAAAATTGCGATAATCCTTTATATACTTGGTTCACTTGTTTATATTGGATACCAACAATGGCAAAATTTCCAGAGAAATGTTGTTGCTGAAGCTACTCGACAAGGCCAAACAGCAGCACTTAATAGTGTACTCCAATTAGCTTCTGGTTGTAATGCTTTCACTGTAGAGGCAAATGGAACAAGAGTTCAGCTCGTAAATATTAGCTGTTTACAAGGAGCACCTACAGATACTACTGAACAGCCTACCGAGTCAGAAACCCCTGCTCCACCAGTAAATGAAGAACCAGCTCAGTAATATTTGATTGATTTGATCTTTAAATTACAAAAGGCTCGATCTGTAAGTTCGAGCCTTTTTCATTTATGAAAACACTATACTTCCTAGCAAAAATTCACTGGACTTTTATACTTATTATGCTTTGTGCTTGTCTATTACTGTTTTGGAAACTTGACGAAGCCCCTATTGTACGGTGGGATGAGTATACAAATGTACGGGTGGTAGAAGATACTCTCAGCAGCTCGAACTACTTTCTGTTGCAATACCATGATGCTCCTACTGGATTTTTCTTTGAAAAACCTCCTGTATTTTACTGGCTTGGAATTTTTATCACTTCAATAATTAAATCTATTGAGCCATTAATCGCACTTCGCTTGGTGAGTGCTCTATCTGGATTAGCTATTGTCTGTTGTACGTATTTCTGGGTACATTCTCATTCGAATAAAACTACTGCTACAATCTCTGCACTTGTCATACTTGCTACGCCACACCTATTCATTTCAAATCCAGGAGAAATCTTTTCTACACATACATTTCGTTCAGCAGATATTGATGCATTACATCTACTCTTTATTGTATGTGCTCTAATCTTCTTTGAACAAGGAATTAAACGTATATCAACTCGTTGGATTATTGGAGGTGCAGTATTAACTTCATGTGCAGTATTGTCCAAAGGTCCTTTTGGAGTATTACCCTACGCACTCTACGTATCATTTATATCTATTCAAATCCTATTCAAGGACCATACAAAAAGTGTACTTCGTACGCATATTAGACACATGATTAGTTCCGGAGCAACTATCCTTGCACTAGTAGGAGCATGGCACATAGTGATGATAGGCAAATTTGGATCGGAGTTTATCAATGAGTATTTCTTTTACCATATAGTTTCAAGAACATCTGCAAGTCTTGAGGGTCATAATGGATACCCAACGCTCTACCTGGACCTCCTCCTTAACTATAGCGTCTTCTTTTCTGGCCACATACTTGTCCTCAGTATTATCACATTTGTGTGGTCAAAACGAAGCACCCTTTTCACTTCATTTTTTACCTTTGTACCTCTATTTGGTTTTATTCTTTCTCTCACGACTATTTCATTTGTCCAAACTAAGATTGCCTGGTACTTACTGTATTGTTACCCATTTGCTGCAATACTCATTGGGACAGCCACATCTACTATGAATGGAACCAATACATCAGGTTGGAAGAAGGTGTTTGAATTTACTACAATAGGTATAAGTCTCTTTCAAATTGGGAATATATTGCGCCACATTCTATACCTATAATTACCGCAGAATGAACAATGTTACATAAATTTATTATACGAATAAGCCACAGTATTCCCGGCATCCTACTAATCACCGGTCTCACATCACCTATTTGGCTCTCACTCTCATTTCCACGAGTGTTTGGTAATTTCGTTGTGATATTTGCGGTCTATTGGTTACATAGAGCGATTATTTTTATTGTTGGTGTATCGGTTGGTTATTATAGATACCATACATCATTACAGAAAAACTGGTTAGATGAATGCACGTCATTAGTCACAGATTCTCTTCCTGACCACGAGACATTACCGAAAACAATTTCAACCCACTCAAAAATACTCCCTAAACACCTTATTGTTATCCCCATCGGTGGTACAAGCCTACAAAGTATCAAACGAACCTTAATCGCACTAAAAAATCAAAATTACCCTGCTTCACTTGTATACATATCACTATCTTTTGAAGAAACTTTTACCAAGAAGGATAACCATACCTACAAACAAATTATTGATGAGGTTGAAAGATTATTTGGAAAGAACAATAAAAATGTAATGCTATTTACACATCCAAATAATCTTGAGCATGAAGTTCCTGGAGCCGCTTCCAATAGAAGTTGGGGTAATAGTCAAGCAGTAAAAGTGCTGGAACAAAAGAAGGAGGATCTGAGCAATTTTATAACAACAAGTCCTGATG
>JAGQLH010000004.1:25793-28065 GCA_020429465.1 Candidatus Dojkabacteria bacterium
CGGCTTCATTCAGAATTCCTGGGAGCACTTTCTTATTCTTATTTAACATCAAAGAATAGAATTCAAAAATTCTACCAAACTGCAGTGTATCTCTTTTCAAACAACTACTGGGATGTTCCCTCAATTATTAGAACATGGTCAATGTCATTGAGTATGCCAGTTCTTGCTTCATCGGTGACGCATAGAAAAAATAGGGAGACCTGGTCGTGCTATAGCATAAATTTAGGTGTTATGAAGAAGGTAAATTACTGGGATACCTCTATCTGCATTGATGATACGCCATTCTTCTGGAGACCGTTTGACTTCTTTAATGGCGAATTTGAGTGTGAAGTATTTTATATCCCCCTATTCGCGGATGCAGTTTACCACCCTAATAAAATTACGAATCTTATCGAACAGTATCATCAGCTCGTACGTTGGGGATGGGGAATAATCTCATTCCCGATTGCGTGTAAGGTACTTTTAGAGAACAAGAATATCCCTCTTTCGAAAAAATTTAAAAAACTTGGAGTAATGTTTGAACTATTCGTTGTGGTTAAAATTGCAGCTATTCTCTTTGCCGTATCATTACCTATCTTGTTTCTTATTCACCAAGACTTTGGTGGACATGTGTACCTATACTCCTTGCCGAAAACTCTATCAGTACTAATGACACTCCTAACATGCTGCATGATACCTATGTTGTATATCAAATATCAGCTTTTACCCTCTCACCCAAGTGATTGGAATAAATTCAAACAGGTTGGTCATTTTCTTATTGAGGTACCGCTTCATTTTGTCATTCTATACACGTACGCTTTTATCCCTTTTCTAATTGGGCCCCTAATGATGATGCTCGGAAAAAATTACGAGTATAAAATTATCAAGAAATTTTAGAATAAATCAATTACTACTATTTATCTTTTTCAACCTGATATCCAAGCTCTTTCCATTCTTGAATACCTCCTCGGATATTCGTAACAGTAAAAAAATCTTTCAGAAGTATACATGCTGCAGAGCTCCTGGCCCCACTCCTACAGAGTAGAAGGATTTGCGAATAACCTTTTAATAAGTCATGCCTTTGCTCTATTTCATCTAATGGTATATTAATTGAATTAGGTATATGCTCTGCCGCAAATTCATCTCTACTACGTACATCAACTAAGAGGATTGATGTATCGGACTCAAGCATTTCTACAGCGTTTTTTACCGTAATTTCCCCCATTACCCTCCTATAGATAATTAATACTTTGCAGAACTTTGTTAAGATCTCCTCCAAACCAGGTATCCCCTATTTTGTCTCCATTTTCATCTACATGAACAAATGTGTGTTGAACAGTAACTCCATGTTTTTGCTTGAGTGCAACTTCATCATCATAATCTGTTTTAAAGATAACCACATCATCTGGAATTTCCGATTTTACTCGTTCGAACTCTGCATCTAATGCCTGACACATTGGACACCAGCTTGCGTTAAAGTAAAGAACTGTATCCATACCTGCATCTACTGCTTCCTGAAATGCTTCTTCTGAGTACCTAACATAACCATCAGTAATATCAACAGGCCCATCCTCAACTTCTAATGAATCATTATCTGTTCCATCTTTTTTCATCATAACCTCACCATTACCACCTTTCTGCATCATTGCCCCATGATTAGCTACATCATCTTGTGTAGAGAGATTTCCTGCTCCTACAAAATATGCGCCAACACCTACTAGCACTAACAAAATAACTACAATTGCAATTGTTTGATTCTTCATATAACTCTAAATTAATAATAAATACTAACAATCTAAGTATATCAAATTACTTTTCGTACCAAAACTCTATAAGAAAAGCCACCCCATATTTATATACATTTATGAGGTGGCCTTATAAGATATTTACCTTCTAGGTTAATCTAGTTTGGATAACTAATCCATGATTGACCTGCTGGTGCAATATCAAATTCAAACACATCTTCTGGATTTCCTGCTCCTCCTTGCCAACTTGCTCGCCTCTCACTTCCTTCTGCTGGCCAGTTCTCTATTACCAGTGGTACACAATCCAATCCAATATTCGATGGCTGTCCTGTTCCATTCCATGTCCCACAACTTCCATCTGTTACGATATCTCCGTATCGTGTTGTGTACCCATAGTAGGTAATTCGACTAGCAGCTGGATTTAAATCAAGAGCAGAATTATCTAATCCTGCAGGCATCTGCATCCAAATCCTAAATGGAATTTGTTCTGATGCATTGTATCGACAATCATACTCATCCGTCCCATTTACATTAAACCGTGATGATGA
>JAGQLH010000050.1 GCA_020429465.1 Candidatus Dojkabacteria bacterium
TCGCTTTCGCTCCGCCTCCACCCCAGAAGGGCTTAGGCTTGCCACACGCATTGACTCGCAGACTCATTAAGCAAAAGGCACGCCATCATCCGGCAAGCCGGACTCTGACACCTTGTAGGCACATGGTTTCAGGTTCTATTTCACTTCGCTCACGGCGGAACTTTTCACCTTTCCCTCACGGTACTTGTTCACTATCGGTCACTGGCGAGTATTTAGCCTTACGCGGTGGTCCGCGCAGATTCATGCGAAGTTTCACGTGTGTCGCATTACTCAGGAATATTACGATGAGTGTAAAACCTTTCGCTTACGGGACTATTACCCTCTGCGGTTGAGCTTTCCAGCTGTATTCTGCTAGATTTTACATTTGTAACTCATTTGTGCGCATTGTAGTACGCTCATGTAATACCCTACAACACCTTGCTGCAACCACCGCTACAACGGTGAGATGAAAGCTTCCGGTACAAGTACCATCCACTAACTTCTCCTACCTGCAAGGTTTGGGCTTTTCCCCGTTCGCTCGCCACTACTAAGGGAATATCATTCGATATCTTTTCTTCCAGCTACTGAGATGTTTCACTTCGCTGGCTTACCTCTACCATGTCTATGTGTTCAACATGGAGTAAACTGGCATTACCCAGCATGGGTTTCCCCATTCGGACATCCACGGATCAAAGCTTATTTGCCAGCTCCCCGTGGCTTATCGCAGGCTATCACGTCCTTCATCGGCTTTTTCGACCTAGGCATCCGCCATATACTCTTATTTTGCTTATCTCGATTACTCTGACGAAATTTTATTATCCAGAACTAACTACTATTCAGTTTTCAAAGAACATCAATTTTTCTAGAAGTATTAGCTTCTAGCTTTAACCCAAAGCTTCTCACACTAAAAAGAGACCATAAGGTTCTTATTTATGTGTACATTTTTATTTATTTGAAATGTGAGCTTTTAGCTATTTGCTAAGAGCCAATCACAGAGGTTTACAAGAAGTTGCAAACATGTTGTAAGAAAGTGTATGTATTTTACACTAAAAAATATAATTAATGCAAGGGGGAAAAAAGAAAATATTTAATTCCGTGGATTCTCAGTCAAATCAACCCTTGGCGGTGTATGTGGTAGACTTGGATCGACCTCAATATTATCAACATCTTCATTATTTGATTCGGCATCTGAAGTATTTCCACTAGGAGTAGAGATACTATCTCTTGGAGATACATTATGATGACTTTCCTCAGACTGCACTTCTATATGATTTTCAGATTGAGATTCAGCCATATCTATTCCTTGATTAGAATCAGAAGATTCGAGAACAGGATCATGATCAGGTTCAGAATGAGACCCTTCAACCTCTTGCTGATTTGTATTATCTTCCTCATTTTCAATAGCAACCTCTTCCTGATTACTATTTTGTTGTTCAACTTCCTCGTTT
Source organism: Candidatus Dojkabacteria bacterium (assembly GCA_020429465.1). Classification (GTDB taxonomy): domain Bacteria; phylum Patescibacteriota; class Dojkabacteria; order B142; family WJKM01; genus JAGQLH01. The sequence goes on from JAGQLH010000050.1 coordinate 1,428, forward strand.
GAAGCTATTCGACCAGTCCGTTCCAATTCCTCCTGAAGTTCCCTAAGTACCTGCTCATGAATTTCATTGCTCACCCGAATTTCCTCTTTAATAGCCTCCTCTACTTGTTTTATATACACATTGAGTTCATCTTTTTCTTCTTGACTCATATGTTGCAGATAATATGCATAGATTTGTTGGTTTAAATTCTGAACCGCTGCATCTACACGATTTAAATAGTCAGGATTTATTAATGGTCTCTCTTGTCCTTCTGGAAGATTAATTACTTCCTGAAACCTCTTTTCCAGATCCTCTCCCGCCAAACTCTCAGTTTCTTGAATGAATTTACGCAACTCTTCACCTTGAATTTCAGATACTTTATCCTCATATTTAAAACCATACTCTGCCACTTCAGAACTATCATATGGTTTACGAAGGAAATAACCAATCACCTGAGGATCTATAAGGTATCGTATATTTTGATTTACTTGTTGATTATCCTTGTCCATAAATAACTTTTACTATGCTGTAGCGAAATTAAAATTAGCATTTCTCACCCCTTGAGCATTTTGATTCAATTCCTGAGCAATACGTGATGTGGCCATTCCTGTTTCAATTGGTCCAAGAATATCTCTGTAGTACTTGCGTAGCATATCCCTAACCTGCCCCTCCCTCCTTAATTTCATCGCATCAGTAGCAAGCATCTCACCCTTATACTTTTTAGCGGCGATAATCGCAAGTTCAGAGTCTCGTTGTTCCATTTTTCTTTCCTTAGAAAATCGTTCTTTAAACTGATCCCTCCCTACTGCAAAGAGTCCACCAGGAATTAAAGTTCCCAGTATTGCAGGTCCATAAGCTAACCCAGCTGGCCCCCCAATAGATGCAATCAAAATAATTAGACCCAATGGCAGACTACCCGCCAAACCTTTACCTAGTCCTTTAAATGCGTCAACTATTCTCTTAAACTTAGCCGAAGTTACCTCACCTTCCGCTATTCTCATCTCAGAACGTGAGTTAGCGCGTTTTTCTTCATCCTCTAGCTCAGCTTTTACTCGAACAGGAATCATTTCTATCGCCTTGCTCGCTATCAAATTCCTCTGCTCATCAGATAAATCAGGACTAAGCCTATCAGCCTGGCTTCTTATCTCAGCCTCAATAGCCTGAAAATTAACTACACCTTCTGCTGAAACATATGCACCACCAGCATTAAAATCAAGTCCATCCATAATTCTCTCAAAAATTTCGTTTGCTTCCCTACTCAGATCATTTACTAACATTCGCTCTTGTCTACGATTAATAGCTAATCTTCGAAATTGATTTTCTAGGTTCTGAATAGCTCGTTCGGACAAGCCAGTGGGAACTATATTGTTTATTTCTGGTAAAACTGAAGTATCCCAATATCCTTGGAGATCACCATAATCCCCAGCCTTATCAGCAAAATCAACAACTACTCTTTCTGCTAATTTATAGCCTTCACTTTTCTTTTCCTCATTAAACTCATTATCAAGCTCCCGAATACCAAGCTTCTTTGTGAGCCCTTCTTGCCCGAGTGCTTGATCAAAATCTCGAAGCTCTTCAAAACTAAGTTGATTTCTATATGCTTCAACCGCTTGCCTTACACTACCTAATAATTTTTTCTCATTATCTTCACTTGTTTCATCCAAAATTTCCCTAAGTTCCATAGCCTGGATAGCAGGATTATCTCGCACAAGAGCCTCCCTGACCTGTTGCATTCTTTCGGGTATCTCATTTTGAAGACGAGTCTCTTCAACCTCGATCTCACTATCAATTCTATCTATTAGACCTATTGTTCTTTGGTTACTATTTTCAAGTTGGTGTATCGTGTTTATTATCTGCTCAATAATTTGCTCAGGGGTATGAGACTCGGTAGAACTGTTTTGATACCAATCTACCCTCTTCTCATATCTTATCTTTGCAAAGTCACTACGCAACCTATCAAGTCGATCCTCTTGCCTCTCTTTTTTTTCTACCTGCTCTTGTTTTTGATCTCTAAGCCTATCAAGCCTTGATCTTGCTTCTGCCATAGTTAATAACTAGAACTTAATTATATTATTCAGCCAAGGATTCAAACATATCATTTGTAAACGTTCCCTCCTCAACCGCCTTATCTAACTGAAGATATATTGCTAATAGCGTCTTATACGTCAAACCTTCCTCTTTATACAATTTATACAACAACTGCTGCATAGCTTGATTATCAAGCTTGTGCCCTTCTTTCACAAATTTCACCACTCTCCCTACATCTGCCGTATCACCCTCTGCAAATTTAGAAAGAATATCCTTTGCTTTTTTTTCCTCACCTTGTAATTGATCAAGCATAACGAAATATATTTATAGTACTTAACCTAGTATACAGACTGTTTCACAGAAGAACAAGAAGTTAATGACGCTCTATTTTCGCTCCTTTTGGAATATTAGCACTTGTCCTTTCAGCAGATTTAGTAAACAGATCCCATGTTTTAACTTGTTTTCTAGCAGTATAGTTTCTAAGTGTTCCGTACCCCAGAAGAGCCAACCCAACCCCCATAGAAAGCGGTCCCAAACCAAAGGCTGCAGCCATAGCTGGAGTAGCTGCTAACTTTACCCCCCCAAGTACCGCCGGCACCATACCTTCAGACATCTTCATTATTCGAGCAATCCCCCGCAACCCACTCTTATTCGAACGATACACATCAATCGGTCTTGTACCAACAGTTTTTCCCCTCCCGAGAGATGCAGATTTATTTCGTTTCATTTGATCGTAGTACCACAATGCGCCAGAAACATCTGCACGCACTAAACTAGTCCAAGATGCCTTCTTCCAATCATCAGCACTTATCTTATCTTTCTTTCCCAAGTCTTTTTCATGCACCATCATATTTAGTCGCATTTTATCGAAGAAATTATCTCTCCACTTTGCTATATCACGATTTATTATCGAAAGAATCCCAGTAGCTGCACCAATTGGGATTAGCGCAGGGTTAGCAACACCACTCGCAACAAACCCTAACTGTGCAGCAGCTCCAGCTCCTACCAATGCACCCGAACCAGCCGTATCAACCCAACTCCTGTACTTTTCAATCTTCTCGGTGAGTTGCTTACCTCCCATAAATTCATTTGCCTGGGCATTATCCGATGCTTTATGGAAATCATAATCCCCAACTTCTTTTGAACTAAATATACTTAATCCTTTAGAAAATAACGCCCCTCCTAAAGAAGCAGCTCCAACTGTAGCAAGAGTTGTAGCAGCCGGCACTGCTGCAAATGGCAACATTGGTGCAGCAAGCACAAGGGCTCCAGCTCCACCCCCTGCTAATAAACTAACTTTTGAAAATAATCGTGCCACTTTTTCTGCAACCACCCCTCTCCTTCGAATCATCGCATGAGGAGCCTCACCATATGTTGGGCCAGTCTCTCCAGCAGCTGGACCAAATGGCCCTTCTTTATGTTGCATATCATCGGGTAGAGCTTGTGGGAATGGCGCAGTGTCAATAAGTACAGACATAATTATTCAACTGGTTCAGAAATAATTACCTCAATCGCATCTAACTCATCTTGAAGCTTGAGCAAAATATCTGAGATTATTTTATTCTGCTCTTCATTTGCCTCAGATCGAAATGCATTTATATATGTATCTGTAAGAACCGCACTCGCAAGTGCGTAGGACCTCGCAGCTTCAGCAGCATCGACATGTTCTTGAATGTATATCCTTAATTCTTCGACCAAATCCTGAGTTATATCACCTTCTCTCGTATTTGGGTCTCGAAATACTCCAAACCTTTCCTGGCCTGCTGGATCAAACGAATGAATAAGTTTATCGAGATAAAGCGCCTCTAAACCAAATGCCATTTGTTGCATAAGTTGTTCTTTTTTTTCAGTTCCATATCCCAACACACCCATAATTTCTTCCATAAACCGAAACATATGATTAAAGGCCTCGGAACGGAAATTATAATCCTCTTCTACTTGGCTAGAAGCATTTATTAATTCGTTTTGCTTATCTTTATCAAATACTAATCTTTCGTCACGAGAAAGTTCTTCTATCGGATCTGTTTGTGTATTGTTTTGGTAATCGCTCATTTCTGTATAATACTTTTAATTGACTTCTAAATACTTTAGAATTAGGTACCTAAAGTATACTGATACACTATAACAAAAGCTATTAATCCTAGCACGTCATGAACCCACTAAAAGATTTTCTACAAAAAGGCATATATTCTTCTGGAACAAAGAGTACGCGTGATTTCTTGCATCAGGCCGATCGAGCACCATTTATTCTTTCACGCAGAACATATGAATTTTTACACACCTTTTTCAACAAGAATATTGAGAAGTCAGCTCAAACACAACCTACAATTACAAAACAACTTAAAATTTTTGTCCAATCTTTACTTAGTGAATAATGCCAGACTTTGGAATAATTTTACAGCCTGTTTTTGAGATTTTACAATTCACTGAGGAATTTGAACGTGAAGTTATTATACGATTTGAACACATAGTAGCAATCCGAGTAACAAACAGACTTCTACATGAATACTTCGATGATGAGGATTCAGTTAATTTTATAATCACCACAGAAACGCTTTTAAAAGATAATAATTATAAAGAACTAGAAGAATTTCTCGTGAGTAACCTTCCCCTAGCAACATTTGACGAGTATATCCTCGAAGAAACAACACGTCTACTCTGCGAATATATAGCATATCTGAAACTCGATAAAGCTCTGAATAAAGAACGACTCACACACATAGAACAACAATTACTATCGTACTAAAAAGTACTTGACAATTTACAAAAAATACCTTATAGTATAGGCAGTACTAAATCAGGTACTCTAAGCAGCACACACTTAGATTACTTAAAATACTAGTACGATAGAGAAATACCATATTTCTCAGCAATTGAAGAATACTTTACCAAAGACCATAGTGTGCAATATCACGTGGTCTTTTTAGTTTTTAAAAGTTAAACAATGACTCATTTCGGTGATAGTGATCCATTATTTCAAAGAGATGAAGAATTCAGAGACTTATTTATTGACGACCTGGACGGCCCTATGCAGTCTGAGAGTGAGGAATCTCAAAGAATAAAGAAAGCAAAGGCATTTCTTACGCCAGTTGGTGAGTTCATTGGAAAAATATCTTGGAAAACAAAACTTAAAATTGTAGGAATTGGGCTTACTGGACTTGCGATATTGGGGACAATTCGAGGAATATCAAATAAGACTAGCGACTTATTACTTAGTCCATTCGCAACGACCTCTGCGGAAGAGTTTTGTAACCTCGCAATTCCTGGTAGCCTTTTTAACTCAAATGAAACCAAGATGAACAGGTACCGATGTGTTGAAGAAGTAACAGCCTGTGAAGATGAAAATAAGTTTCTATGGCCTTGGGAAGATCCAAAAGATTGTCATGACTTCTCCCGATATGAGGAACTGGAACATGCAGATCCAAATGGTGAGGGCAATAAAAATGACCCATTCCAGGTTAATGAAGAAGAACCTGTAGAACCGGGGGAGGAACCACAAGAGCCAGGTATTCCAGTACCTACGGCGACTGCGGTAGTACAACCTACAAGCACACGACCAAGCTTAGGAGATAACTAAATCAATTACACAGCTCAGAGACCATAACGGTCTCTGAGCTTTTTTTTCAATTTTATGTATGAAACCACACTCAAGCTTTAACAACTAACAGTATCTCGCTATAATAGAAAATAATGTGTCTCAACACTCCGGTACGAGGTTTGAAATATGCATAGTTCAAGATGTTCTTAGATAGTTCTTTCCATGGTGAAAGAATACAAAATGGTTCTAAGATGAGACCTATATATAGTTCATGTGTGCCCTCTTGCCGGACTGTAGGTACATATTAAGTAATTCATATACGAGTTCATAACATAATGGCTGAAAATACAGCTACACCAATTCCTCGACAAGTAGCGGAATCACAAAACAGACCAGCAGTAGTTGAAGATCAAAAGGAGGAAATGGAACAGAAGATCAAGAAACCACGAAAGAGAAAGCCAGCTCAAACACCTGGACAACCAGCCGATAAGGCACTTGAAAAGATGGCGGAAAGTGAGCCTAACCAGCCTAATACACCTGATCACCAAATCACTCAACAGCAATTAGACGAACAATTGCTTAAATTATCACCAGAACAACTAGAAACACAAATAGCAAATGGTACCGATGAGGAAAAAGCAGCATTACGAGAGCGTTACGAGCAATTAAAACTAAAGCAAAAAACTGTTACCTCCGAACAAGTAGTAACCGAAAGCCTCACAGGAGATGAGGATCTTTCAGAATCTGAAAAGCTATTATTAGCCCTAGGGAAAGATAATAAAGCTCAGGCAATTGGGTCCATTGCCCTTTCTTGGTTTCCACCTGCACGTATAGCGTATGAAGCACTTACAAGTGGCTATGTGAATTATAGACAAGCGGCAAAAGATGGCCCCTCAAGGTTTCAACTCGCTAAAATGGCAGCTGGATATGGTACCCGTATAGGTGCCGCTGTTATGACAGGAGGACTTTCAGAAGCTGCATTGTATGGAACAAAGGCACTTATTTCATTCTCTAAAGGTGACATAAATGTCAAAAACGCACTATTCGGTGCAGGATCACTTGCTATTGGACTGACCACAGGTAATATAGTAGCAGGAAACATAGCTAACGAATCTGTGAGGACGATGGCTACAGCAGCAACTCGATTTGCAACTACTGAAGCTTTATTTCAAGGAGCGCAATTAGTGGTAGAAAATCCTAAAGAGAGAGAAAAGCTTCGAAAAGGGGCCGCATTCGCATCCGGTATAGTTGCTGGTGTATCAGTTGCACAAGGAGCGGACTACCTCATCCCAGGGGATAGCCCAGTTGAAGATGTACTCCAGACAGATATTGGCGAACTTACAGGAGACGCGGCCGATGGCCTATTAGATAACTTTAGAGGTTTCTTTAGTTTTCTAAATACTAATGAAAGCAACGAAATGAATGATAATCAGGCGAATACTAGAAATATTAAAGAATTACCAGACCTAACTGTTAGAGAAGAAATTGTACAAGGAGCAAATGAAACTGCTGAAAACTTACTAAATAGACTGACCGGAAAATCCGAAGAAGATATATTGAGAGAGAAGATTGAGGAGAGGGTGGGTGGCCTAACCGGGGAGACAAATCAAACTGACGACCCAATAGGACTAATACAGAGATTATTTGGGATAGAACCACCAGCACCCGATGGAAAAACAGAAGATAACACAGAAACTATTCGAGGCATTTTCGAAACAGATGATAGCAAACCAATAATAAAACCAGAAACCTCCGCTTCAGAAGAATCATTCTTTGAAAAATTTGGATGGAGACCAAGTGAACAAGAAATTGGGGAAATAGAAAATGAACGTCCCGAACTCAATAGAACTCCAGAACCAAAAGAATCACAAAACAACAAAATTAATCCAGACATAATTGCCTCTAACGCAGAAGCTCAACCAGTGGTTCCTCCAGCACCAATACCTGAAATGGATCCATATGAAATATCCCGATTAGAAGAGGTTTTTAGAATTCCAGAACGATCTGATTCACTTATACCTAATCCAGATATTCCAAATGGCTTTAATATTAATTTTGACGGAATAGCAGATCAAGATGTTATAAGGATGATCCACTATGATGTGACTAATCTACTAAATACACAAATTGGTGAGCAATTTGCAAATTCCTACGACCCTGCTAACCCAGATTCAGTACAAACCCGTGAATTCACTTTCAATGCACATCTATTAAATGGTGATGAAGTATCGGTTCCAATTTCTATTTCTAATGAAGAATTTAACGCCTATAGGGCGGCTGATCCAGTTAATCCCCTTTCTTTTTCGGACTATGTCCTTGGGAAAACAAACCTAGCCCTCACTAGCCAGGGGATACTTCGAGACCAGTCTGGAATTCCAATAACAACAGGAATGCAAGCATTCTATGATGCTTGGGACTATTCAGAGCCAGAGCGAGATCTCTTAAGAATGAATATAATGAATCAAGCTGCGAACGAAACTGGTTTGGTTCAGCAATACATAAACCCTACTTATATTGAAAATTATGGGGCAAACATTGATTCTCCTGATATTACCTTAGTGGAGACACTCGCTGCACATTATACCCAAGATCCCGACCCACTTTTGGATGGTAGAGTAATTGCACAAGAAATTACCGCGTAACCATCACAAATTGAAGTTACAAATGCACTAAATT